>JANOVJ010000099.1:0-14166 GCA_031417295.1 bacterium
GGTCAGCATCGGCGAGGCCGCCGCGCCTGCGGTGGCGCCGCGCCTGATCGAACAGGCGCAAACGCTGGCCTTCAGCTCGGCGCGTTCCGACGTGCCGATGGCCGAGCTGACGCGCGACCTCGAGCGGCTGTCGCTGGAGGCGCTGGCCGGCGACCAGGCGGGCCTGGTGGCGGCGGTGGCCACGGCGCAGGCGGCGCTCGAATCGGCTCCCGACGACGCGGCGCTGAACGCAGCGCGCGGGCAGCTTTCGGAAGTGCTGGTCGATTTTGTCCACACCGCTTCCGGCCCGGTCGGCCTGGAACTCGAACTCGCGCCGATCCGGCTCGCGGATGGTTCGGCCGAGCCGGTGGCTGGCGAACTCGACGAAGACGACGAGATGCGCGAGGTCTTCCTCGAAGAAGCGCGTGAAGTGCTGGCGGGCGCGCAAGCCGCGCTGGCCGTGCTCGCGCACGAGCCGGCCGATCTGGAGCAACTCACCACGCTGCGGCGTGCGTTCCACACCTTGAAGGGCAGTTCGCGGATGGTCGGGCTGCGTGAGTTCGGTACCGCCGCCTGGGCCTGCGAGCAGGTCTACAACACGCGCCTGGCCGAACAGCGGCCGGCCGATGCGCCACTGCACACCTTCACCGCGGAGGCGCTGGTCGAACTCGGGCGCTGGGTCGAGGCGATCGCCAGCGGCTCGCCGGTCGAGGCCTTCCGGGCATCGCAGATGCAGGCTGCCGCCGACGCACTGGACGCACCGCCGCTACCCAACCTGCCGGCCTGGTCCGAGACCTCTTCGGTGCCCGGCGACATGGTGATCGAAGCCGCCACTCCCGCGCCAGCGAGGGTGGACGGCGGAGCGCTGTTCACGCTGCCGCCCGATCTGCCGAGCGCGGCAGACCTCGAGTTCCGGCTCGATCTGGCAGCCGATCCAGTACCAGCACCGGCAGCGGTGCCGCCGCTCGCAGCCGTCGAGGCAACCGAACTGAATTTCGAGCTCGATCTGAACCGGCTGGACGACACACCGGCCGCGCTGGCCGAAACCCACGATCTGGCGCCCGCCCAGGGCGAGACGCCGTTCGACATCTTTGCCACCCAGCCCTTCCCAATGGGCAGCATCGACGCAGTGCCGCTCGAAGCCGATGAAGCTGTATCGCCGGGGGTCGAACCGATCGCGCTCGGTCTGGGCCCGGCGGTGCAAGAGCCGCTGCCGGTGGCCGAGGTGTCCGAGGCGGCTGATGGGGTGGCCGACATCGAAGGCGGGTATGCCGAACCCGCGCCGTACATCGACGACGAGCAGATCAAGCGCGTCGGCGACCTGCGCATCGGGCTGCCGCTGTTCAACATCTATTTGAACGAGGCCGACGAGTTGTCGCGCCGGCTCGCCACCGAACTGGCCGAATGGGCGATGGAGTTGCAGCGTCCGGTCGGAGAAAGCGCTGCGGCGCTGGCCCATTCGCTGGCCGGCAGCTCGGCCACGGTCGGCTTTGCCGACCTGTCGCAACTCGCCCGCGCGCTCGAACACGCCCTGCTGCGCTCGGACGCTCGCGGCCTTGGTGGCGCCGACGAAGCGCAGCTCTATGTCGAGGTGGCCGAAGACATCCGCCGCCTGCTGCACCAGTTTGCGGCCGGCTTCCTGAAGACGCCACAGCCCGGCCTGGCCGAGCGGCTGGCCGCGTTCGAGGTCGAGGCCGACCGCCGGCAGGAGGCCCAGGGCGAGGGCGTGGAGACGGTCGAGCCGGTGGCGCCAGACGATGAAACGGCACCCGAACTGGCGGCTGCGGCGACGCCGCAAGCCGAGCTCATCGGGTCGGCCTACGGCGCGCTGGAACCGGGCGAAAGCCAGTTCGGCCCGTTCGGCCTGACCGAACTCAAGCCGCTGGCCGAGATGCCGGCGCCGGTGCTCGGCGCTGCGGCGCTGCGTGCCGATGCGGCCGACGGCGATGAAGACATCGACGCGATCGATGCGGTCGATGCCGAACTGTTCCCGATCTTCGAAGAAGAGGGCGAGGAACTGCTGCCACAGCTCTCGGCCCGGCTGCGCGACTGGGCCCAGCGGCCGGCCGACGCGGCGGCGCCGTCGAGCGCGATGCGCACCTTGCACACGCTCAAGGGCGGGGCCCGGCTGGCCGGCGCGATGCGCCTGGGCGAAATGTGCCACCGCCTCGAATCGCGGATCGAACACCTGATGGCCCAGGCGCCGGCCCAGGCGGCCGACGTGGAGGCGCTGCAGGCGCGCGGCGACGCCTTGATGGCGGTGTTCGAAGCGCTGCGCTCGCGTGATGCCCAGGCCTACGCCGAGGCCACGGCGGCCGCCGTGCGGGCGGTGACGCCAGAGCCGTTGGGCGGGGTCGTCGCAGCCGTGTCACCGCTGCCCGAACCGGCCGCGGCACGGCCGCCCGAAGCGCCGCCCTCGTTTGAGCCGGCGGCCGAGATCGATGCCTTCGCAGCTCTGGTGACGCCCACCGCGGCGGTGGCCGACCTGGCCGACATCGACTGGTCGCGCTTCGGTGGCGCCACGCCGTCGCGGCCGGTGCCCGATCGGGCCAGTGCGTCTGCGGCGCAGGCGGCGGTGCGGGTGCGGGCACCGCTGCTCGACCGCATGGTCAACCAGGCCGGCGAGGTGAGCATCACGCGCACCCGCATCGAGGCCGAGGTCGGGCTGATCAAGTCGTCGCTCGGCGACCTGACCGAAAACCTGGACCGGATGCGCCAGCAACTGCGCGAGCTGGAGCTGCAGGGCGAGACCCAGATGAGCTCGCGCCTGGAAGCCGCCAAGGCCGCGGCCGAGAACTTCGACCCGCTGGAGTTCGACCGCTACACGCGCTTCCAGGAACTGACGCGGATGCTGGCCGAGTCGGTCAACGACGTCGCCACGGTGCAGCGTACCCTGCAACGCGCGGTGGAAAGCACCGAAGACGAGCTCGCAGCGCAAACGCGCCTGACGCGCGACTTGCAAGACGACCTGCTGCGCACCCGCATGGTCGAATTCGAAAGCCAGGCCGACCGGCTGTACCGCGTGGTCCGACAGGCGGCGAAGGAGACCGGCAAGCAGGTGCGGCTCGACATCGTCGGCGGGTCGATCGAACTCGACCGCGGCGTGCTCGACCGCATGACGGCCTCGTTCGAGCACCTGCTGCGCAACTGCGTGACGCATGGCATCGAGCCGGCCGAAGTGCGCGTGGCGGCGGGCAAGGAGCCGGTGGGCGCGATCGTGATCGCGCTCCAGCATGAAGGCAATGAAGTCGCGGTCGAGTTCCGCGACGATGGCGGCGGGCTCGACCTGCCGCGCATCCGCGACAAGGGGTTCGCGCTCGGGCTGATCGACGCGGCCACGCCGCACAGCGACGCCGAGCTTGCCAACCTGATCTTCAGCCCCGGTTTCTCGACCGCCACCAGCGTGACCGAGCTCGCCGGCCGCGGCGTCGGCATGGACGTGGTGCGCTCCGACGTGAACTCGATGGGCGGGCGGATCGAGACCGGCACCGCCTGGGGCAAGGGCACGAGCTTCAAGCTGGTGCTGCCGTTGACGACGGCGGTGACGCAGGTGGTGATGCTGCGCTGTGGCGAAGTCACGGTCGCGGTGCCATCGACCCTGGTCGAGGTGGTGCAGCGCGCCACGCCGGCCCAGGTCGAGCAGGCCTATGCGAGCGGCAGCTACCCGCTGGGCGAACGCAACCTGCCGTTCTTCTGGCTCGGCGCGCTGCTGCAGCAGAGCGCGCGTGGCACCGAAGGCGGGCGGATGCGTGCGGTGGTGGTGATCCGCAGCGCGCAGCAACGCATTGCGCTGCATGTGGACGAGGTGCTCGGCAACCAGGAAGCGATCGTCAAGAACCTCGGGCCGCAACTCTCGCGCTTGCCCGGCCTGGCCGGGATGACGCTGCTGGCCTCGGGCGCGGTGGCGCTGATCTACAACCCGGTCGCTCTGGCCACGCTCTACGGCGACGCCGCGCACGCGATGATGCGGGCCGCGAACGACGCGCCCGCCGCACCCGTCGCGGCCACGCCTGCGGCCAAGGCGGCACCGCTGGTGCTGGTGGTTGACGACTCGCTCACTGTGCGCCGCGTGACCCAGCGCCTGCTGGTGCGCGAGGGCTACCGCGTGGTGCTGGCCAAGGACGGGCTCGACGCGCTGGAGCGCCTGGCCGAAGAGAAGCCGCAAATCGTGCTGAGCGACATCGAGATGCCGCGCATGGACGGTTTCGACCTGGTGCGCAACCTGCGCGCCGACCCGCGGCTGGCCGACCTGCCGGTGATCATGATCACCTCGCGCATCGCGCAGAAGCACCGCGAGGTGGCGGCCGAACTCGGCGTCGATCACTACCTCGGCAAGCCGTATTCGGAAGAGGACTTGCTGGCGCTGGTCGGGCGCTACACGACGACATCGGTGGCCAGCGCGTAGCGCTGCGACAACCTCAACGCGGGCTCTTCACGGCGCCGAAGCGGGCCAGTGTTTGCACTCTGGCCTCGGCGTGCTGGACCACCGGCAGTGGGTAGTCACGGCCGAGCGCCACCCGCGCCGCTGCCAGCTCGATCGGGCTGGCCAGCCACGGCGCGTGGATCAGCTTGTCGGGCAGCGCCGCAAGCTGCGGCAGGTAGCGGCGGATGAAGCGACCCTGCGGGTCGAACTTCTCGCTCTGCGTGGTCGGATTGAAGATGCGAAACCACGGTTGCGCGTCGCAGCCGGTGGACGCCGCCCACTGCCAGCCGCCGTTGTTGGCCGCGAGGTCGAAGTCGTTCAGGTGCTCGGCAAAATAGCGTTCGCCGCGGCGCCAGTCGAGCCCCAGGTCTTTCACCAGGAAGCTCGCCACCACCATCCGCAGCCGGTTGTGCATGTAGCCGCTCTGGTTGATCTGCGCCATCGCCGCGTCGACCAGCGGGTAGCCGGTGCGGCCGGCGGCCCAGGCGGCGAACAGCGTGTCGGCGGCCTTGCCGTGCGCCCATTTCAAGGCGTCGAACTCGGGCTTGAACGAAGCCTGCGCCGCATGCGGGTGGTGATGCAGGATCTGGTGATAGAAATCGCGCCAGATCAGTTCGGAAAGCCAGGTCGCCGCGCCGCGTGAGCCGGCCGTCATGCGTGCATGCGCCTCGCGCGCCAGCGCGCGCACCGAGACCGTGCCGAAGCGCAGATGCACCGACAGGTAGCTCGGGCCCTTGACGGCGGGAAAGTTGCGCGTCTCGTCGTAGTGATCGATGCGGGTCAGGAAGTCGCGCAGCAGCGCCTCGCCGCTTGCGCTGCCGCCTTCGATGGGGAGTGCATGCAGGTTCGTCCGCTCGAAACCCAGCGCTTCGAGCGCGGGCACACCGCTGTCTACGGTGTCGGGCATGCTGGCCAGGGCGGCAGCGTGCCGATCGACCGGGTAGCCGCTCAAGTAGAACGGCGTGACTTTCTTCAGCCAGGCGTTCTTGTAGGGGGTGAACACGCTGTAGGGCTTGCCGCTGCCAGTGAGCAGCTCGCTGCGCTCGAACACCACCTGGTCTTTCGCCGTGTGCAGCGCGATGCCGGCGTCGGCCAGCGCGCCGCGCACCCGGGCGTCGCGCGCCAGCGCGGCGGGCTCGTCGTCGTGGTTGGCGTACACGGCCTGGGCATGAAGCTGCTGCGCCAGCCGCGACACCTCGTCCACGGCCCGGCCGTGGCGCACGAACAGCCCGCCCCCGCCGCTGCCGTGGCGCTGGGCCAGGGCGCGCAGGTCGGCATCGAGCGCCAGCACGCTGTCGTGGATGAACTCGACCCGGCGGTCGGCCCGCGGCAGCGGGTCGAGGATGTCGCGGTCGAACACGAACACGCACCACACCTGCCTGGCGGCTTTGAGTGCGTGATACAGCGCAGCATGGTCGGCGCTGCGCAGGTCGCGCCGGAACCAGACGAGCGCGGTGGCCAGAGGTTTTTCCATGGGCACAGTTTGGCCCATCCGGGCTTCGGATGCAGCCGGCAGTTCGACCTGACAGGCTATAACCCTGCTCCTTACAGTGACGCATGAGCGTCGGCTTCGCAGACAAGGAAACCGAGCGGGTCTGGCAAGGCTCGGTGTCGCGGCGGCTGCCGGCCGGCATCCAGCGGAAGGCGCGGTTGAAGCTGTGCGTGCTGCACGCTGCGGCCCGACTGGAAGACCTCAGGGTGCCACCGGCGCAATGCGCGCACGCCGATCACGTATGAACCGGCCGCAACGCTGCGCCAGGGGACGCTGTCCTAGAATCACGCCATGTCTGGCACGCCCATCAACCTGACCAATCAGTTCCTGATTGCCATGCCCGGCATGGCCAACGACACCTTTGCCGGCGCCGTGGTCTACCTCTGCGAGCACACCGAGAAGGGCGCGCTCGGGCTGGTGATCAACAAGCCGATCGACATCAAACTGCGCAACCTGTTCGAAAAGGTCGATCTGTCACTCGACCGCGAAGACCTGGCCGACGCGCCGGTCTACTTTGGTGGCCCGGTGCAGACTGAGCGCGGCTTCGTGCTCCACGAGAAGCTGGCCGGCGACGGCATCGCCTACAACTCCACGCTCACCGTTCCCGGCGGGCTGGAAATGACGACCAGCAAAGACGTGCTCGAGGCGCTGGCCAACGGCACCGGCCCGACGCGGGTGCTGGTAACGCTCGGCTACAGCGGCTGGGGCGCCGGGCAGCTCGAAGACGAGATGGGCCGCAACGGCTGGATCAACGTCGGCGCCGCGCCCGAGGTGATCTTCGACACGCCGGTCGAGAAGCGCTACGAGCGCGCGCTGTCGTTGCTGGGCATCGACATGCGGATGCTGAGCCAGGAGGCGGGGCACGCATGAACGAGTCGTTGACGGCAGCGACACGTTCGCAGTCGGCTTTGCGCTCGTTTCTTGGCTTCGATTTCGGCACCCGACGTGTCGGCGTGGCGAGCGGCAACACGCTGACCCGAACCGCGACGGGGTTGCGCACTCTGAGCGTCGAAGGCGAAGCCCGCTTCGACGCCATCGGCGCGCTGATCGGCGAGTGGCAACCGGATGCACTGGTGGTCGGCATCCCTTGGCATCCCGACGGCGCGGCGCACGACAACACGCGGCGTGCGCAACGCTTCGCCCGCCAGTTGCACGGGCGATTCCACCTGCCGGTGCACGAAGTCGACGAGCGCTACAGCACCGTCGAAGCCCACGCGGCCGGTGCGAGCGACCTCGACGCCGCGTCGGCCGCGATCATCCTCGAACAGTTCCTTGGTGGCCTCGATTCATGAGCAGCCTGCACCTCGACGCGGAAGCGCTCTACCTCGACCTGCTGGCCGGCGTGCGCCCCTTGCTGCAACCCGATGCGCTGCTGGTCGGCATCTGGTCCGGTGGTGCCTGGCTGGCCGAGCGCTTGCAGCGTGACCTGCAACGCCCTGGCGCCCACGGCGTGATCTCGAGCACCCTGCACCGTGACGATTTCGGCTCGCGTGGCCTCGCCGGCGCCGACGCGACGCGGTTGCCGTTCGACGTGACCGGCAAACCCGTGGTGCTGATCGACGACGTGCTCTACACCGGCCGCACGATCCGCGCCGTGATCAACGAGTTGTACGACTTCGGCCGCCCGGCCAGCGTGACGCTGGCGGTGCTGGTCGATCGCGGTGGGCGCGAATTGCCGATCGCTGCTGCGTACTCGGCCGCGCGCATTGCGTTGCCGCGCGAGCAGCGGCTGTCGCTCGCGCGCAGCGACAGCGGCGCCTTCAGCTTCGACATCGGGAGCGCCGCCTGATGCTGCACCGTCGCAACCCGCAGCTCAACGCCCACGGCGAACTCATTCACCTGCTGTCGATCGAGGGCCTGCCGCAGGCCGTGATCACGCACATCCTCGACACCGCGGGCACGTTCCTGGCCGTCAACGACCGCGACGTGAAGAAGGTGCCGCTGCTGCGCGGAAAAAGCGTCTTCAACCTGTTCTTCGAGAACAGCACGCGCACCCGCACCACCTTCGAGATTGCGGCCAAGCGCCTGTCGGCCGACGTGATCAACCTCGACATCGCGCGCTCCAGCACGGCCAAGGGCGAGAGCCTGCTCGACACGGTGGCCAACCTGTCGGCGATGCATGCCGACATGTTCGTCGTGCGCCACGGCGAGAGCGGCGCGCCTTACCTGATCGCGCAACACTGCGCGCCGCATGTGCATGTGGTGAACGCGGGCGACGGGCGGCACGCGCACCCGACGCAGGGGCTGCTCGACATGTACACGATCAGACACTTCAAGCAGGATTTCCGCAACCTCACCGTGGCCATCGTTGGCGACCTCGTTCACTCGCGCGTGGCGCGGTCCGACATCCACGCGCTGACGACGCTCGGCGTTCCCGAAGTGCGCGCCGTCGGCCCAAAGACTCTCGTGCCCGGCGACATGAAGGAGATGGGCGTGCGCGTCTGCCACGACATGGCCGAAGGCGTGCGCGACGCCGACGTGATCATCATGCTGCGCCTGCAGAACGAGCGCATGAGCGGCGGCATGCTGCCGAGTGCCGACGAGTTCTCGAAGAACTACGGCTTGACGGCCGACAAGCTGGCGCTGGCCAAGCCCGACGCGATCGTGATGCACCCTGGGCCGATCAACCGCGGCGTGGAAATCGACTCGGCGGTTGCCGACGGGCAGCAGAGCGTGATCCTGCCGCAGGTGACCTTCGGCATCGCGGTCAGGATGGCGGTGATGAGCATCATTGCGGGGAATACGGCGTGAGGATTCTTGTCACCAATGGCCGTCTCATCGACCCTGCGACCGGGTTTGATCAGGCCGGCGATCTGGCCATCGCCGGCGGGCGCATCGTCGCCATCGGCACCGTGCCTGCCGACTTCCAGCCCGACCAGCGCATCGATGCGACCGGCTGCGTCGTCGCGCCGGGTCTGGTCGATCTGGCAGCCCGGCTGCGCGAACCCGGCCACGAACACGAAGGCATGCTGGAAAGCGAGCTCAACGCCGCAGCAGCCGGCGGCGTGACCAGCCTCGTCTGCCCGCCAGACACCGACCCGGTGCTCGACGAGCCCGGCCTCGTCGAAATGCTCAAGCTGCGCGCGAGGAAGCTGAGCCGTTGCCGGCTGTTCCCGCTCGGCGCCTTGACGCGCGGCCTCGCGGGCGAAACGCTGACCGAGATGGTCGAGCTCACCGAAGCCGGCTGCATCGGCTTCTCGCAGGCCGAGGTGGCGGTGCGCGACACGCAGGTGCTGCAACGCGCGCTGCAATACGCCTCGACCTTCGGCTACACGACATGGCTGCGGCCTCAAGACCCATGGCTGGGTGCCGGCGTGGCCGCCAAGGGCGCGATGGCGACACGGCTCGGCCTGTCGGGTGTGCCGGTGAGCGCCGAGACCGTGGCCCTGCACACCGTGTTCGAACTGGTGCGCGAAACCGGTGCCCGGGTCCACCTGTGTCGCCTGTCGAGCGCGGCCGGCGTGGCGCTGCTGCGCGTCGCCAAGGCCGAGGGTCTGCCCGTCACGGCCGATGTCAGCATCAATTCGCTGCACCTGACCGACCTCGATATCGGCTTCTTCAACGCCTCGATGCGCCTGGTGCCGCCACTGCGCCAGCAACGCGACCGTGCTGCACTGCAAGCCGCGCTGGCCGACGGCACGCTCGACGCACTGGTCAGCGACCACACGCCGGTGGGCGCCGATGAGAAGAACCTGCCGTTCGCCGAAGCCGTGCCCGGCGCGACCGGGCTCGAACTGCTGCTCAGCCTGGCGCTGAAGTGGGGCGAGGACAGCGGCGCCGGGCTGCGGCGTGCGCTGGCGGTGATCACGCATGAGCCTGTGCGCGTGCTCGGCGACGCGCTCGGCTCGCTGGCGGCCAGCGCCGGGCGCCTTGCCGTCGGCGGCGTGGCCGATGTCTGCGTCTTCGACCCGGCCGTGCGCTGGGCGTTGCAACCGGCGCAGTTGCTGAGCCAGGGCCGGCACACGCCGTTCGCCTTCGAGGCGACCGGCATGGAACTGCCGGGCCGCGTGCGCTGCACGCTCGTCGCCGGCCAGGTGGCTTACAGCGCGGCCGGCGGCTGATGCCGGCCGAGGCCGATGCGTCGGCTCGCTTGAACAGGGCGCCGACGTTCGCGCAGAAAGTGCGTGGCGTGTGGCGGCTTGGGCGGGCGACGCTGCACGTGTTTCACGGCGTGTTCATCGTCGCGACGCGGTTCGGCCGCATCGAGGCTGCGGCGCGGATGGGCCTGATCCAGTGGTGGGCCGCCAAGTTCCTGCGCCTGCTCGGCGTGCGCCTGGTCCAGCAGGGCACGCCGCAACCGGGCGCCAAGCTGCTGGTCGCGAACCACATTTCGTGGCTCGACATCCTGGCGATCGACGCCGTCGCGCCGGCACGCTTCGTCTCGAAGAGCGAGGTCCGGCACTGGCCGGTGCTTGGCTGGCTGGTCACGGCCTCGGGCACGCTCTACATCGAACGCGCCCGCCCGCGCGACGCGTTGCGCGTGGTTCATCAGATGGCCGCCGCGCTACAGGCCGGCGACACGCTGGCGATCTTTCCTGAGGGCACGACCGGCGACGGCCACGCACTGCTGCCCTTCCACGCCAACCTGTTGCAGGGCGCGATCGCCACGGCCACGCCGGTCCAGCCGATCGGGCTGCGCTTCTTCGACCCGGCCCATGCCGTCAGCCCGGTGGTGAGCTACCTCGACGACACGACGCTGCTGCAAAGCGTGTGGTCGGTGGTGTGCGCAGAGGGGCTCGGCGTGCGGGTTCAACTTTTGCCAGCGCTGGCGGTGGCGCAGGCCGACCGGCGCCAACTGGCCGAGCGGCTGCGCGTGGAGATCGAGACCTCTTTGGGTCAGCCGCCCTTGCCCTGACTCGCCACCGCCGCGGCCGCCTTGGCCACCGCGTCGGCATCGCCCAGGTAGTAGCTGCGCATCGGCCTCAAGTCGGCGTCCAGTTCATAGACCAGCGGAATGCCGTTCGGAATGTTCAGCCCGACGATGTCGGCATCCGAAATCCCGTCAAGGTACTTGATGAGCGCCCGCATGCTGTTGCCGTGCGCCGCGATGACGATGCGTTGCCCGGCGCGGATCGCAGGCGCGAGGCATTCGTTCCAGAACGGCAGCACGCGCTCGACCGTGTCCTTCAGACATTCGGTCAGCGGCACCTGGCCGGGCGCGAGCTTCGCGTAGCGCGGGTCACTGCGCTCGCTGCGCGGATCGGCGGCGTCGAGCAGCGGCGGCGGCGTGTCGTAGCTGCGGCGCCAGACCAGCACCTGCTCGTCGCCGAACTTCTTTGCCGTCTCGGCCTTGTTCAGCCCTTGCAGCGCGCCATAGTGGCGTTCGTTCAGCCGCCAGTCGTTGACGATCGGCAGCCACGTGCGGTCCATCTGGTCGAGCACATGCCACAGCGTCCAGACCGCGCGCTTCAGCACCGAGGTGTAGGCGATGTCGAACGCGTAGCCTTCGGCGCGCAGCAGCCGGCCGGCTTGCAGCGCCTGCTCGACGCCGGTGGGCGTGAGCGCCACATCGGTCCAGCCGGTGAAGCGGTTTTCGAGGTTCCAGGTCGATTCGCCGTGGCGGATCAGTACAAGCTTGTGCATGGCGGGGGTTCGACTCGGCAAATGGGCAGGGATGCACAAGGATTTTATAATCGCGGGCTTGGCACGCCTTCGTGCACCCACCGGACACCTCCGTGAAATTCCTGACCTTCCTGCTCGAACACTGGTATCTGGTGCTCGCCGCCATCACCTCCGGGGGGTTTCTGGTCTGGCCGCTCGTCAACCGCGGCACCCAGGGCGGCAAGGTCAACGCGACCGAAGCGGTGCGCCTGATCAACCGCGAGAAGGCGGTGCTGATCGACGTCAGCGAGCCGGCCGAGTACGCTGCCGGCCACGCTGTGGGGTCGCGCAGCGTGCCGCTGGGCGGGCTCGAGAATTCGCCCGGCCTGCCGAAGAACAAGGCCCTGCCACTGGTCGTGGTGTGCCCGACCGGCGCCCGCGCCACGCGCGCCGCGGCAACGCTGAAGAAGCTCGGCTTCGACAATGCGCGCGCGCTGGCTGGCGGCCTGGCGGCGTGGCGCGAGGCCAACCTGCCGCTGGAAAAATCGGCGTGATGATCGTGACCCCTTGCTGCCTTTTGCGCGGCCACCCGGAGCGTTGACGACGATGCAAACCGTCAAGATGTACACCAGCCCGGGCTGCCCGTATTGCCAGCACGCGAAGAGCTTGCTGCTGCAACGCGGCGTGGCCGAGATCGACGAGGTGCGGGTGGATCTTCAGCCCGCGGCGCGGGCGGCGATGATGCAGCTCACCGGCCGCCGGACCGTGCCGCAGATTTTCATCGGCGAGACCCATGTGGGAGGCTGCGACGACCTGGTCGCGCTCGACGACAGCGGCGGGCTGGCCGCGCTGCTGGCCGGCCCGGCCCCTGCGCGATAATTAGATCCTTCATTCTCCGGCTCGCGCCATTCCGGCCGCGGGCCACTTTTTCGACAGTGAGACCTCCATGGCCGACGACAACCAGACCCCCGTGTTCCAGATTCAGCGCATGTACCTGAAGGATCTCTCACTCGAGCAACCGAACTCGCCGCAGATCCTGCTCGAGCAGGTGCAGCCGCAGGTCGAGATCAATCTCGGCCTGGCCGCGAACCCGATCTCCGAGGGCATCTACGAAATCTGCGTCACCGCCACCGTGACCACCAAGGTCGGCGACAAGACGCTGTTCCTGATCGAGGCCAAGCAGGCCGGCATCTTCGAGATCCGCAACATTCCGCAAGACCAGTTGCAGCAGATCATCGGCATTGCCTGCCCGCAGATCGTCTACCCGTACCTGCGCGCGATCGTCTCCGATGTCTGCACCCGCGCCGGCTTCCCGCCGGTGCTGCTGGCCGAAGTCAACTTCCAGGCCATGTTCGAAGCCCAGCAACAGCAGGCGCTGGCGGGGGCGAACGGTACTGGTGCTAATGGCAACGGCAATGGCAATGGCAATGGCGCGGCCGGCGGCTCGCGCATCATCACGTCGGTCTGACCGCAGCAGCGCAGCCGCAGCGCGGCCGCCGATGAACCTCACGCTGTTCGGCGCCGGTGCCTGGGGCACGGCGCTGGCCGTGAGCGCCGCCGCGCGGCAGCCGACCTGCCTGTGGGTGCGCGACGAGGCGCAGGGCGCGCTGATGCGTGAACAGCGCGTCAACGCGCGCTACCTCGACGGCGTGGCGCTGCCACCCTCACTCACGATCACCGCCGATTTCGACGCCGCGTTGGCCCATGCGCGCAATGGCCTGGCGATCGTCGCCACACCGATGGCGGGCCTGGGCGAGATGCTGCAACGGCTGGCGGCGGATGCCGATGCGGCGGCCGATGCGCCCGGCCTGCTCTGGCTGTGCAAGGGCTTCGAGCACGGCAGTGGCCGGCTCGGCCATGAGGTCGCGCTTGACGCAGGGGTCGGCGCGCGCCGGGTCGGCGTACTGTCCGGCCCGAGCTTTGCGATCGAGGTCGCGCGCGGGCAGCCGACCGCGCTCGTCGTCGCCAGCGCCGATGCATCGCTGCGCGAGGCTGCGGTCGAGGCGCTGCACGGCGACGCGCTGCGCATCTACACCTCCGACGACGTGATCGGGGTCGAGGTCGGCTGCGCGGTCAAGAACGTGCTGGCGATCGCTGTCGGCATCTGCGACGGCCTGGCCGGGGGTGCGGCTGACGGGGCTGAACTCGGCCTCAACGCGCGCGCCGCGCTCGTCACCCGCGGCCTGGCCGAGATGACGCGCCTCGGCGTGGCGCTCGGCGCGCAGGCCGAGACCTTCATGGGCCTGTCGGGCCTGGGCGACCTGGTGCTCACCGCCACCGGCGACCTGTCGCGCAACCGCCAGGTGGGCCTGTTGCTGGCGCGCGGGCTGGCGCTGCCGCAGATCCTGCGGCAGTTGGGCCATGTGGCCGAGGGCGTGCTCTGCGCTGGCACAGTGCTGCAGCGCGCGCAGGCCCTGGGCGTCGAGATGCCGATCACGCACGGCGTCGTCCAGGTGCTGCAGGGCCAGGCCACGCCGGCGCAGGCGCTGTCGCGGCTGATGGGGCGCAGCGCCCGGGCCGAGAGCCGTTGACTTTCTGCGTGCGAGCCCGCTCGTCCCAACCGTTTTCCGGAGACTTCACCACGATGGACCGCCGCCAAGCCCTGAACTCCCTCGCCGCCAGTGCCGCCACGCTCGCCTGGCCGGTGCGGGTGCAGGCACAAGCGCAGGCCTGGCCGGTGCGCCCGATCAAGCTCGTCGTGCCGTTCCCCGCCGGCAGCTCACCCGACATC
>JANOVJ010000100.1:0-10142 GCA_031417295.1 bacterium
AGCGCCAGCGCGTAGGTCATCAGTTGGCGCAGCGCGGCGTCGAGCGGCTTGCCGGGGGCCTTGTTCTCCCACGCGAAGCAGCCGCGCTTGAACACGTCGGCATAGCCGCGGCGCTGGCCGAGCAGCAATGCGCCCTTCTCGAACAGGTAGTCGTCGCCGCCCTCGGGCGCGGACACACCGAGCACGGCGCAGAGTTCGATGAAGTGCTGCTGCGCGCCTTGTTCTTCGTTCAAGCTGAAGGCGCCGCCGCCGGGGCCCCACTTGGCGATGAAGTGGTTGATGAGGTCGGTGCGGGTCATCTGGGTTGCCTCGGCTTGCCTGCGCGAGGGGGTTTGGCGGGCGCGGCAAGGTGGTCGAGCGCGGCGCGCAGTGAGAGCACGAGCACGCCGTCGACGCGTTCGCCGAAGAGGTGGCCGAAGTGCCGCACGTCACCGGTGGCGAACACATCGGCACGGCATTGCAGCGCGGCGCCAAGCACCGGCGCGTCCTTGTCCACGACGCGCGCGTTGCGAGCGGCCTCGACGTGCGCGACAGCGGGTTCAGGAACGCGCGTTAGCAACGAGACGATCAAGTCGAATGTGGGCAGCGCCTGCGGCGCCTTGGCCAGCAGGTTGCGCTGCGCTTCGGCGAACGCGTAGTCGCTGGTCACGCACTGCGCGCCAGTCGTGTGCGCCACGACCAGCAAGGCCTGGGCCGTGCCTTGCGCCGACAGCGCCGCGCTGAACAGCACGTTGGCGTCGAGGAAGACCTTCAACGCTTCGGGCTGCGTGGCCCGGGGCGCGCGCGGTACGGCGCCAGCGGCTCGGCCACATGCGGCACGGCGCGAGCGGCCGGCACCTGCGTTTGAAGCCAGCCGCCGAAGTTGGCGATCTGCGGCCCGAACTTGCGGGCTTGCGCGGGCGTCAGGGCGTTCTCGCGTTCGAACTCGGCCAGGCGCTCGTCGCTGTACATCTCGACCGGGTGCACGCTGACCTGGCGCAGCACGATGGCGCCGTCGCTGGTGGTCTCCACCAACAAAGGTGAATCAGGCGCGATGCCGAGCTGGCGCAGCACGCCCTGCGGGATGCTGACCTGGCCTTTCTTGCCGAGCTTGATGAGGTTCATGGCGCGCTGTCCGGCTTGCCGGTATTCCGGCGTACCAGCAAATTATCCGCCTTCGGATCGACAAAGCCAACTCCCGGCGCTCCTCGTCACGAACAACGGAGGCCGCCCAGCAAAGGCGCGCCCGGGCAGGCCACGCAGCGCCTCTACGGCGCCGAGAAGCGGAGGGCTCGTGGCCTCGCGCGCAGCGCGATTCGTAAACTGACTCGTCGCGGATGTTTGAACGGAGCGAACGCAGTTCGCACAGTGAGTTCGGCGACGGGCCACGAGCCTGAGCATCGGAGGGTAGTCGGCGCGCAGCGCCGACCGCCAGCGATGAAGCTTCGTTGCCTGTCCGGGCGTGCCTTTGCCGCCCCGGCCGACACGAAACCCCAGCGTCAACCGCAGCGCCGCCGCAACGTCTGGCCGGCCACGAACAGATCCCGCTCGATCGCCCGCCGCACCGCCGCACCATCGCGACGCAACAGCGCGGCAACCGCGTCTTCATGTGCGTCGTTGAGCAAAGGCACCGCCTCCGGCTCGTCGAACAACTGGTTCGAGATCGGGCCGACCTTGAGCCACACGGTCTCGATCAGGCTCATCAGCGTGGGTGAGCCGGCTGCCGCATAGAGCAGGCGATGGAAGTCTTCATTCGCGTCGAGGTAGCCCTTCGCATCTGCCGCATTGACCGCAACGCGCATCGATTCGCTGAGTGCGACCAAGCGGTCTCGTTCAGCCTCGGTGAGGCGCAGCGTGCCCCGCTCCGCCGCCTCGCCCTCGACCAGCAACCGCACCTGCAACACATCGTCGAACTCCGCCCGCGACAGGCGCGGCACCGCCACGCCACAGTTCGGGCTGTTGACCAACGCGCCCTCGGCCGCCAGGCGCTGCAATGCCGCGCGCACCGGCATCACGCCGACGCCGAGCTCGGCCGCCACCTGGCGGATCTTCAGCCGCTCTCCGGGCAGGAAGCGGCCGATGCTCAGCCACTGGCGGATACGCTGGTAGGTGCTGTCTTGCTGGGTGAAGGTGGCGGGTTTGTTGACCATTGAAGCCGAACCCCGAGCACTCAGAGGGCTATCTCGCCCAGACAGTCGTCGAACGCCGCCAGCAGCCGGCGCACATCGGCCGGCGTGGTCTGCGGGCAGATCAGCATCATGTTGTGGAACGGCGTGATCAGCACGCCGCGGTTGAGCAGGTAGAGGTGGACGATGCGCTCCAGCTCGGCGTCGAGCATGGCGCCGGCCTCGTGGCCGTTGCGCGGCGGGGCGGGCACGAACTGGAACTCGACCCGCGCGCCCACCTGCGTCACGCACCAGGCCAGATTGTGGGTCGCGATCACACCGCGCAGGCCGTCGGCCAGGGCCTGCGCCAGCGGCAGCATGTGGGCGTAGGCAGCCGGCGTCATCACCTCGGCCAGCGTGGCGCGCATGGCCGCCAGCGTGAGCATGTTGGCGCTGAGCGTGGTGCCAATGCCGGAGTGGCCGGGTGGCGCCTCCTGCTTGGCGCGCATGGCGCGTTCGGCCAGCTCCGCGCTGAAGCCGTACACCGCGCAGGGCACGCCGCCGGCGACTGGCTTGCCCAGCACCAGCGCGTCGGGCGCCAGGCCGTTTTCTTGCGTGTAGCCGCCCGGGCCGGAGCTGATGGTGTGCGTCTCGTCAAGGGCGAGCACCGCGCCGTGCGCACGGATCAGCCGCTGCGCTTCGGCCCAGAAACCGGGTTCGGGCAGCACCATGCCAATGTTCGTCATCACCGGCTCGGCGAGCACGCAGGCCACGTCGCCGGCTGACAGGGCTTGTTCGAGTGCGGGCAGGTCGTTGAACTCGACGACCCGGGTGTGCTGCGTCAGGTCGTGCACTTGCCCGAGCAGGCTGTCGCGCTGCTGCGGCCGGCCACCGACGAGATCGACGAACACGTCATCGACGGTGCCGTGGTAGCAGCCGTTGAAGACGATCAGCTTCTGGCGCCCGGTCGCGGCGCGTACCCAGCGCAGCAAGAAGCGGTTGGCGTCGCTGGCCGAGAGCGCGAACTGCCACTGCGGCAGGCCGAAGCGGCGCGCCAGCTCTTCGCCCACCCAGGCCGCGTCCTCACCGGCGAGCATGGTCGTGTAGCCGCGCGTGGCCTGGCGGATCAGCGCTGCTGCGACGGGCGGCGGCGCGTGGCCGAACATGGCGCCGGTGTCGCCGAGGCAGAAGTCGGCCAGCGTGTGGCCGTCGATGTCGGTGAGTTGCGCGCCTTGCGCCTCGCGCACCTGCAGCGCGAACGGGGTCGGCCAGTCGTTCATCCAGTGCAGCGGCACACCGAACAGCAGGTGGCGGGCGGCACGTTGGGCCAGCGCCTGCGAGTTCGGGTGGGCTTCGATGAACCGCGCGCGTTCGCGCGCCAGCACGTCGAGCGCGTGCAGCCAGTTCAGGCCGCGCCGGGCGGGCAGCGTCGCCGCGTTCGTTGCCATGAAAGCAGGCCTCACGCTCACACCAGCAGCAGCAGGTGCTCGCGCTCCCACGAGCTGATGACGCGGTTGTAGGTGGCGTACTCCAGCTCCTTCACGGCGCAGAACGCGCTGACGAACTGCGGGCCGAGCACCTCGGCCAGCGCGCTGCAGGCGCGCATGCGCTCGATCGCGTCTTCCAGATGGCGCGGCAATTCATGGTCGAGCTGCCACGCGCTGCCCTGCATCGGCTCGGACGGCGCGAGCTTCTCGACCATGCCGAGGTAGCCGCAAGCGAGCGTGGCGGCCATCGCGAGATACGGGTTCACATCGACGCCGGGCACGCGGTTCTCGACCCTGCGGTCTTGCGGCCCCGAGCGCGGCACGCGGATGCCGCAGGTGCGGTTGTCATGGCCCCACTGCACGTTGATCGGTGCCGACATCAGGCGCGACAGGCGGCGGTACGAGTTGACATACGGCGCCAGCATCGGCAGCACCTGCGGCACGTACTTTTGCAGGCCAGCGATGTAGTGCATGAAGAGCGGGCTCGCGCTGCCGTCGGGCAGCGAGAAGATGTTGCGACCGTCGCCCGCATCGACCACGCTCTGGTGGATGTGCATCGCGCTGCCAGGCTCCATCTCCATCGGCTTGGCCATGAAGGTGGCGAAGATGCCGTGGCGCAGCGCGGTCTCGCGCACGGTGCGCTTGAACAGGAACACGCGGTCGGCCAGGTCCATCGGGTCGCCGTGGCTGAAGTTGATTTCCATCTGCCCGGCGCCGGCTTCATGGATCAGCGATTCGACGCCCAGGCGGTGCACTTCGCAAAAATTCGACAGCTCCATGAAGAAGGGGTCGAAGTCGTTCACCGCGTCGATCGAGTACGACTGCCTGCCCGCCTCGGGCTTGCCGGTGCGGCCGAGTGGCGGCTGCAAGGGCTCGTGCGGGTTCTGCTGCCGGGCCACGAGATAGAACTCCATTTCGGGCGCCACCACCGGGCGCCAGCCGCGCTCGGTGAAGAGTTGCACCACACGGCGCAGCACCGCGCGCGGCGAGATCTGCACCGGCGTGCCGTCGAATTCCTGGCAGTCGTGGATCACCACCGCCACCGGCTCGGCAGCCCAGGGCACGAGGCGCACGGTCGACACGTCGGGCACGCAGACCATGTCGGGGTCGGTCTCGCCAACATACGGCCCGTTGTCGGGCTGCTGGCCGTTGACGGTGTTGAGCAGCACGCTCTTCGGCAGCCGCATTTCGCCGGCCGACAGGTACAAATCGCGCGGCAAGATCTTGCCGCGGGCAATGCCCGTCATGTCGGAGATCACGCACTCGACCTCGTGGATGCGGTGCTCGGCCAGGAAGGCTTGAATGTCAGGGGTCATCGGCTTCGGGTGGGGCGCGCCCGGCGGCCGGCGGCGTCCCGTCTGATGCAAAATCGAAATTCTAAATGTGATCACATCCTTGATGCAAGCGTGATCTGTTTCGATTTTCTACCTTGGATTCCAAGGCTGACGCTGACACAGCGGAAGATCACATCCAGCATCACACCGCCGTCCGGCGCGTTGCGGTGAGGCGCGCGAATATCATCCAGCCCATGCCAGCCTCACTCGACGGCCAACTGGTCGTGGCCATTTCCTCACGCGCGCTGTTCGACTTCGAGGAAGAGAACCGCCACTTCGAATCGACCGATGACCGCGCCTACCGGCAGCTCCAGCTCGAACGCCTGGAGCTGCCCGCCAAGCCCGGCGTCGCGTTCTCGCTCGTCAACAAGCTGCTCGCCTTCAATGCGCCCGGGGCGGCGCCGCAGGCCAGGAACGCGCCGCCCAAGCAGCGCGTGGAGGTGGTGATCCTGTCGCGCAACGACCCGGTCTCGGGCATGCGCGTGTTCCGCTCGGCCAAGCACTACGGGCTGCCGATCCAGCGCGGCGTGTTCACGCGCGGCGAATCGCCTTGGCGCTACCTGCGGCCGCTGAGCGCGAACCTGTTTCTCTCGACCAACGAGCCCGATGTGCGTTCGGCGCTCTCCGCCGGTGTGCCGGCCGCGCGCGTGTACCCACATTCGGCGCGGGCCTCGGCCGCGCATCCGAACGAAGTGCGGATCGCCTTCGACGGCGACGCGGTGCTGTTCAGCGACGAGGCCGAGCGCGTGTTCCAGAGCGACGGCCTGGCCGCCTTCCAGGCCCACGAGCGCGACCGGGCCGCCACGCCGCTCGCGGCCGGGCCGTTCAAGCCGCTGCTGCTGGCCTTGCAGCAACTGCAGCGCGCCCCGGCCGAAGGTATGCGCATCCGCACCGCACTCGTCACCGCACGCAGTGCCCCGGCGCACGAGCGGGCCATCCGCACCCTGATGGACTGGCACATCGAGGTCGATGAAGCGATGTTCCTGGGCGGCCTGCCCAAAGGCGAATTCCTGCGCGAGTTCGAACCTGACTTCTTCTTCGACGACCAGACCGGGCACATCGAGAACGCGGCCGAGCATGTGCCTTCGGGGCATGTGGCTTCGGGCGTGGCGAACGCCTGACGGGGCATCGCGGCCAGCACCCGGGCGGGCGCTAGAGACCGAGCCCTGCGCCACTGAGCGGCGAGCTCAACGGCACCGCATCCCCCACCGCGCAGCTCATCGGAATGGTGATCAAGTCCGGGTAGTGGACTGCACGCTGACTCGAATCCACCACCGCCCCGGTGCCGGCGCCGAGGGCCACGCCGGTCAACACGACGATCACGCCCAACACCGGGATGAACGCCAGTGCCGTGGCGCCGAACGCCACACCGATGCCGGCCCCGCCCAACGCGCCACCCGCCACGGCCCCGACGCCGGTCGCAGGCTGCAAGGATGAGGGCACGCCAATGCCGCCCACAACACCTTCGTCGGCGCGGCAACTCACGACCAAGGGCGCGTTCGAGGTGGTCAGCGTCACCGCACCGGGGGTGCGCGGCAGTGGCCAGCGGCCCTGGTCGTTTCGCAGTTCGCAGGTCACGTGGGCGCAACCCGGCGTCTCTACCTGCACGGTCTGCGTGACCGGCAGGCCCGGGCTGGCACAGCCCTGGATCGCCAGGCACAGAGTGGCCAGAACGACGGTGGCTCGGGTTCTTGTACGGCGCTTCATCGCGGTACCTGCAGGTAGCGCCTACGGGCGCGGCGGATGCTCGCGCAGCGCCTTCAGGTCGAGCACCCGCACGCCGCCGTATTCGATGCGGATCGAGCCCCCGGCCTGCAACGACCGCAGCGCCTCGTTCACCCGCTGCCGCGACAACCCGACCAGGTAGCCCAGCTCCTGCTGGGTGATGCGCAGCAGCGTCCCGACACCGGGGTAAAGCACCGGGTGGAACAGCGCCGCCAGGCCGCGCGCGACGCGCACGTCGGGGTCGCTCATGCGGTCGATCTCGCGCGCGCCGATGAACTGGCCGAGGCGCTCGTTCAACTGGTTCATCACGAAGCGGTTGAACGGAATGCTGCGCTCGCTGAGCCAGTGAAAGGTCTCGACGCCGATGCCCGCCACCACGCTCGCGCGCAACGCCTGGATGCTGTAGCGGTAGGGCTCGCGCTTCAACACCGTGCCCTCGCCGAACCAGCCGCCGGGCGGCAGGCCAGCAAAGGTGATGGGCATGCCGAGTTCGGAATCGTTGCTCATCTTCAGCAGGCCGTCGATCACGCCGAACCAGAACGTCACCGGCCGGCCGACGCGGCACAGCAACTCGCCGACCTGGATTTCCGCGACCTTGATGTCCGCCACGGCGCGGCTGCGCTCGTCGGCTTGCAGCGTGGCCAGCCACGGAATGCCGGCCAGCTCCGTCGCAGTGGGCGGGCGGGCCCGCGCGTGCAGCGGTGCGCTGGGTTCAGTGACGGGACGAATCATTCGGGCGAGGGAAACACCGGAGGGGACTGTCCCTAGGATTGTCGTCACAACGACAACTTGGCGTCAAACTTGTGCCTAGCATCGCGGCGTGTTGCCAACCCGGGAGGCTGCGGTGCAAGCGACTTTTCCCCGCCTGATGCAGGAGCATGCGGCCCAGCGCCCGCAAGCGGCAGCGTTGCGCGAGAAGGAATACGGCATCTGGCAGACGCTGAGCTGGGGCGCCCTCGCTCAACTCGTGCGCGACCTGGCCGGCGGCTTGGCCGAAGCGGGCTTGCAGCGCGGCCAGCACCTTGTGATCGTGGGCGCCAACCGGCCGCGCCATTCGGCCTGCATGCTGGCCGCGCAAGCGCTGGGCGCGGTGCCGATCCCGCTGTACCAGGATGCGGCGGCGGCCGAACTCGTGTTCCCGATCAACAACGCCGAGGTGGCCTTTGCGATCGCCGAAGACCAGGAGCAGGTCGACAAGCTGCTCGACCTGCGCGAGCCCTGCCCCGGGCTGGCGCGCATCTGGTACGACGACCCGCGCGGCCTGCGCAACTACACCGAGCCGGGGCTGGCTTCGCTGGAGTCGCTGATCGAGGCCGGCCGCAAGCACGCCGCCGCGCACCCCGGTTTCTTCGAGGCCGAAGTGGCCAAGGCCGACCCGCACGACATCGCCGCGATGTTCTTCACCTCGGGCACGACCGGCAACCCCAAGGGCGTGGTGCACACCCACTTCTCGCTGCTCGACCGCGCCAGCGCCGGCGCCCGCTTCGACAAGCTGACAGCGGCCGATGAAGTGCTGGCCTACATGCCGCCGGCCTGGATCGGCCAGAACATCTTCAGCTACGCGCAGTGGCTGGCCTGCGGCTATGTGGTGAACTGCCCGGAGTCGGCGGCCACGGTGACGATCGACCTGAAGGAGATCGGCCCGACCTACTACTTCGCGCCGCCGCGCATTTTCGAGGGCCTGTTGACCAGCGTGATGATCCGGATGGAAGACGCGGGGCACCTCAAGAAGGGGCTGTTCGACCACTTCATGGCGCTCGCGCGCCGGGTCGGGCCGGCCATCATGGACGGCAGGCCGGTGGGCGCGCTGGACCGCTTGCGCTACCGGCTGGGCGACCTGTGCATCTACGGCCCGCTGCGCAACTCGCTCGGCCTGACGCGGGTGCGCGTGGCCTACACCGCAGGCGAGGCGATCGGCCCCGACCTGTTCACCTTCTACCGCTCAATCGGCATCAACCAGAAGCAGCTCTACGGCTCGACCGAGACGGCCGTGTTCGTCTGCCTGCAGCCCGACCACGAGGCCCGGGCCGACACGGTCGGCGTGCCGATCGAGGGCGTGGAGATCAAGGTCGCAGAGAGCGGCGAGATTCTCGTCAAGTCGCCCGGGTTGCTGAAGGAGTACTACAAGAACCCGGTTGCCACCGCCGAAGTGCTCAGCGCCGATGGCTGGTACCACACCGGCGACGCCGGCTTCCTCGACGCCAGCGGGCACCTGAAGATCATCGACCGCGCGAAGGACGTGGGGCGCCTCGTGGGCGGCGCCAGCGACGGTGCGATGTTCGCGCCCAAGTACGTCGAGAACAAGCTCAAGTTCTTCCCCTTCATCAAGGAAGCGGTGGCCTTTGGCGACCAACGCGAGAAGGTCTGCGCCTTCATCAACATCGACATGGAAGCGGTGGGCAACTGGGCCGAGAAACGCAACCTGCCCTATGGCGGCTACGCCGACCTGGCGCAAAAACCCGAGGTCTACGAGTTGATCCGCGACTGCGTGGAAAAGGTCAACGCCGACCTCGCCGCCGACCGGATGCTCGCGGGCAGCCAGGTCAGCCGCTTCCTGGTGCTGCACAAGGAACTCGACGCCGACGACGGCGAGCTCACGCGAACGCGCAAGGTGCGCCGCGGCTTCATCGCCAACCGCTACGAGGTGCTGGTCGATGCGCTGTACGCGGGCAAAGCGAACCAGTACGTCGAGACCCCGGTGACGTTCGAGGACGGGCGCAGCGGCACGGTCGCGGCCGACCTGAAGATCGCCGATGCGAAGACGTTTGCATCGATGCAGAGCGCAGCATGAACCCGCAGGGCCGTCCCAAGGGGAATGCCGAAGTGCGCAGCACGAAGGCTTCCAAATGAATCGCAAGATCGGCGAGGTGATCCTCGAAGTGGCCAACATCAGCCTCTCGTTCGGCGGGGTGAAGGCGCTGACCGACATCAGCTTCGACGTCCGCGAGCACGAGATCCGCGCCATCATCGGGCCCAACGGCGCCGGCAAGAGCTCGATGCTCAACTGCATCAACGGCGTGTATCAGCCGCAGCAGGGCACGATCTCGCTGCGCGGCCAGACCTTCAAGCACATGAACTCGCGCCAGGTGGCCGAGATGGGCGTGGCCCGCACCTTCCAGAGCCTGGCGCTGTTCAAGGGCATGAGCGTGGTCGACAACATCATGACCGGACGCAACCTGAAGATGCGCAGCAACCTCTTCCAGCAGGCGCTTCGCTGGGGCCCGGCCCAGCGTGAGGAAGCCGAGCAGCGCCGATTCGTCGAACACATTATCGACTTCCTCGAAATCCAGCCCTACCGCAAGACGGCCGTGGGCAAGATGCCCTACGGGTTGCAGAAGCGCGTCGATCTTGGCCGCGCGTTGGCGATGGAGCCGCAGGTGCTGCTGCTCGACGAGCCGATGGCCGGCATGAACGTCGAAGAGAAGCAGGACATGAGCCGCTTCATCCTCGACGTGAACGACGAGTTCGGCACCACCATCGTGCTGATCGAGCACGACATGAGCGTGGTGATG
>JANOVJ010000101.1:0-11786 GCA_031417295.1 bacterium
TCGCGCTCGCCGTGCGCATCGACCAGCGTCAGCGCGTTGTCGTCGCGGCCGAAGGTGGCCGGGCCAAGGTTGGCGACGATCAGCGGCACGTTCTTGCGCTCGCGCTTCTCGCGCGCGTTGCGCAGCAGGTCGTGGCTCTCGGCCGCGAAGACAACGCAGTAGGGCCGTTCGGGCAGCCTCGCGACCGCGGCCAGGATGTCGGGGTTCTCGGTCATCTCGAAACCGGGCGCCGACTGGCCGCGCTGCTTCTTGATCTTGATCTCCGAAGGCGCGGCCGGTCGCCAGTCGGCCACCGCCGCCGTGGCCACGAACACGCTGTTGCGAGGCGCCAGCGGCAGCACGGCATCGTGCATCTGCTGCGCCGTCGTCACATCGATCCGGCGCACGCCGCGCGGCGTGGGCCGGTGCACCGGGCCGGCTACCAGCGTGACCTCGGCGCCGGCCTCGCGCGCCGCCCGCGCGATCGCAAAGCCCATCTTTCCACTCGACAGGTTGGTGATGCCGCGCACCGGGTCGATCGCCTCGAACGTGGGGCCGGCGGTAATCAGCACACGCTGGCCCGCGAGCCGCTTGGGCTGGAAAAACGCAACCACTTCTTCCAGCAGTTCCTCGGCTTCGAGCATGCGCCCGTCGCCGGTTTCGCCGCAGGCCTGGTCGCCGCTGTCGGGGCCGAACAGCTTCGCGCCATCGGCACGGGCCTGCGCCACGTTGCGCTGCGTCGCCGGGTGGGCCCACATCTCGCGGTTCATCGCCGCTGCTATCAGCAACGGGCAGCGTTCGATCGGCCGCGCCAGGCAGAGCAGGCTCAACAGGTCGTCGGCGCGGCCCTGCACCAGCTTGGCGATGAAGTCGGCGCTGGCCGGCGCCACCAGCACCGCATCGGCCTCGCGCGACAAGTTGATGTGCGCCATGTTGTTCGGCTCGCGCGCGTCCCACTGGCTGGTGAACACGCCACGGTTCGACAGCGCCTGCATCGTCACCGTGGTGATGAACTGCTCGGCCGCCTGCGTCATCACCACCTGCACCGTGGCCCCGGCCTTCACCAGCAGGCGCGTCAACTCGGCCGCCTTGTAGCAGGCGATGCCGCCGCTCAGGCCGAGCACGATGTGGCGGCCGGCGAGGTCTTGACGATCGGTCGGTGCTGCTGTCATGGCGCGCAATGTATCAGCCTGCGCCTACCCATTCAGGCGCCGTCTTGCGAGGAAGCTCAGCCCATCGACGAGTGCCACCAAGGCGATCATCCCGAGCAGCACCGTCGCCGTCTGGCGCATTTGGAACAGCCCGAGGTGGTAGCTCAGCATCTGCCCGAGCCCGCCCGCGCCGACCACGCCCAGCACCGCGGCGGCGCGGATGTTGTTCTCCCACCGGTACAGCGTGTAGCTCACGATCTGCGGCCAGATCTGCGGCAGCGTGGCGTAGAGGAACACGCGCAGCTCGCCGACGCCGCGCACGCGCAGCGCGAACGCCGGCCCGGGCGCGGTGTTCTCGATGCTCTCGGCGAACAGCCGCCCGAGCACGCCGGTGGTGTGCAGCGCCAGCGCCAGCGTGCCCGGGAACGGCCCGAGCCCAGCCGAGATCAGCAGCAGCGAGGCCCACACCAGCTCGGGGATGCTGCGCAGCGCGTTCAACACGAAGCGCGCCAGCGGTTTGAACCGTGCCCGGTCGTCGGGCGCGTGCTTGCTGGCCGGCAGCGCGACCAGGATGCCCAGCAGCGCGGCGATCAGCGTGCCGAGTGCCGACATCGCCAGCGTTTCCAGCAGCGCGTTCCAGGTCTTGGCGAGGAACTTCGGCGACAGGTCGGGCGGAAAGAATTCGCCGACGAAACGCACCATCTTCAGCAGCGCATCGGGTGAGAGGAACTCTCCCCACTTCAGATCCAGCGACCAGAAGCTGGCAACGACCAGTGCAAACACGGCCGCGCTGACCCAGCACGCCTTGCAGCGGCCGCGGGCCAGCAGGTGCTGAGCAGCACTTGTTGCGGCCGTCACCCCAACTCCTTGCGCAGCCAAGCGCTCAGGCGGTCAGCCAGCGCGACGAGGCCGATGAAGATGAGGAGGATCGTGCTCACCTCGGCCCCGGCGAACATCTTGGCGGCGTTGTCGAGTTCCTGCCCCAGCCCGCCCGCGCCGACGAAACCCAGCACCACCGACGATCGGATCGCGCACTCCCAGCGGTACACGGTGTAGCTGACCAGTTCGGTCGAGCACTGCGGCAGTGTGCCGTAGCAGAACGCCTGCACGCGCCCGACGCCGTTGCGCAACAGGGCCAGGGTCGGCGCAGGGTCGCCGCTCTCCAGAATCTCGGCATACACCTTGCCCAGCATGCCGCCGTAGGCAATGCCGATCGCGATCACGCCCGAGGTCGGGCCGAGGCCGACCACGCGCACGAAGATCAGCGCCCACACCAGTTCCGGGATGCTGCGCAGCATGATCGCCACCCAGCGCGCCACCTGCCGCAGCGCGTACGGCCCGTGGGCCATGTGCCCGGCCAGCGACGAGATCGACAGCCGCCCCGTGGCCACCAGCGCCAGCGGCACGGCGACGATGAAGGCCAGGCTCAGGCCGGCGGTGGCGATGGCCACGGTGCGCCAGGTCTGCGCCAGCATCAACAGCAGGAATTCGGGGTCGTGGCGCGGCGGCACGAAGTCGCGCAGGAACTTGGCCGTGGCCTTCAGGCTCTGCGCGTCTAACAGTGCCCAGGGCTTGAACTCGGTCCACACCAGCGCCGGCCAAAGCAGTATCGCGGCGAACAGCAGCACGCCCACGCGCCCCGGCCACGCGGGGTCGCGCACAGGGTTGGGCGCCAGCAAGCTCGACATGTCAGTGCCGCACGGCCGCCCGAAGGCGCTGACGCGCCCCTTGGGGGCTGCGAGCGCAGTGAGCTTGGGGCCGTTTCATGCCGGCGTGCGTCAGCGGCAGGTGGCGGCCACCGCCGGCCGCGCCACGGCGGCGGGCGGCTCGTCGGCCCAGCCGGCGGCGCCGGCAAGATCGGGCGTCAACTCGTCTTCGTGGTCGGCGTACAGCGCGCGCAACAGTTCATCGGTCACCTCGGCGGCCGGCAGGTCGAACACCAGCCGGCCCTCGCGCAGCGCGACGATGCGCTCGAAGCGGGCCCGCGCCACCTCCACCTGGTGCAGCGTGGTAACGAGCGTGGCGCCGCGTTCGCGGGCGGCTTCGAGCAGGGTCGATATCGCCTGCGCGGCGCGCGTCGGGTCGAGCGCCGAGAGCGGCTCGTCGATCAGCAACAGCTCGGCCCCCGAGACCAGCGCACGCGCCAGGCCGACGCGCTGGCGTTCGCCGCCCGACAAGCGATCGACACGCTCGAACAGCTTGTCGGCCAGGTCGAACCGCGCCAGCGCGTCGCGCGCTGCCGGAATGCCGCTCGGGTAGAACAGCGAGCGCACGCTGGCGAGCGCGCCCTGCGTCGGCAAGCGCCCGGCCAGCACGGCGGTGACCACGCGCTGGCGCGGCGGCAGCGGCGGCGTCTGCGGCGCCAGGAACAGCCGCCCGCGCAAGCGGTGCAGCGCGGCACGCCGCAGCGACCACGGCGCCTCGCCGAGCAGCGTCAGCGTGCCGCCGGCCAGCGGCATGGCGCAGGCCATCGCGTTGAGCAGCGTCGTCTTGCCGGCGCCCGAGGGCCCGATCACCGCCAGCGCCTCGCCGTGCCGCACCCGCAGGCTTACCTCGCGCAGCGCCAATGCACCGTCACGCGCAGCGGGGTGGCGGACGCTTGCGGCGTCCAGTGTGAGCGGCAACAACCAGGCCGCCCTACTTCAGCAAGCCTGCGTTCTCGGCCGCGGCCTTGATGCCGTTGTAGTTGTCCACCTTCGTCGGCACGAACTTCGTCGCCCGCTGCAGCTTCAGGATCTCGGCGCCCTCGGGCGTGTTCGGGTTGAGGTCGAGAAAGGCCTGCGCGATCTTCTCGCGCAGCGCCGGCGGCATGTCGGCGTGCACGGTCCAGTTGTAGTCGAAGTAGGTCGGCGTGGTGTAGAACACGCGCACCTCGTTCGGATCGACCTTCTTGTCTTCGACGAACTTGTTCCAGACCGAGATATTCAGCGCGCCGGCATCGACCTTGCCGCTGGCCACGGCCGCGATGGTCGCGTCGTGCGCGCCGGAAAAGCTGATGCGCTTCAGGTCGGTGTCGGGGTCGATCTTGGCCGCGAGCAGGTAGCTGCGCGGCATCAGGTGGCCCGAGGTGCTCGACTGCGAACCGAAGCTCAGCGTGCGGCCCTTCAGGTCTTCAAGCTTGTTGATACCACTGTCCTTGCCGGTGATGAAAACCGACTTGAAGACCGTGTCTTCCTCGCGCTGCACCAGCGGGATGGTCTTACCGCCCGAGCGCACCGAGCTCTGGACGAAGGTGAAGCCGCCGAACCAGGCCAGGTCCACCTTCTTGTTCACCAGCGTCTCGACCGCGGCGGCGTAGTCGGTGACCGGCGTCCACTCGACTTTCAGGCCGGTCTTGGCTTCGAGATACTTGCCGAGCGGCGCGAACTTGCGCGACAGCTCGGTCGGCGATTCATCGGGAATGGCCGTGACGCGCAGCACCTGCTGCGACCAGGCAAACGCCGAGGCCGCGAGCAGCGCGCAGGTCATCAGGCTCTTCAGCGTGCGGGAGGGGGAAGGGACGATCATGGATCACCTCGAAGGTCGGTGTGGAACGCGGCACGGGGGACAATGCCGCAGCGGAGCCGCATCTTAGGCATTTGCCGCGCGCTTCGCTCTGCGGGCGCGCTTCACCCGACGATCCCCCTTCCGGAAGCCCATGACCCGCACCGACCCGCCGATCCCCCGCGAGCCGCAGTTCATCCAGTTGCACCACGCCGACGCCGAGGCCGTTGGTGCCGAGTTGCGCACCGGCCTGCTGGCCAGCCCGGCTCACACCTCGCCGAAGTTCCTGTACGACGCGCTCGGCTCGCGCCTGTTCGAGGCCGTGACCGAGCTGCCCGAGTACTACCCGACGCGCACCGAGGCCGCGATCTTCGCCCGCCATGGCAGCGCAATGGCGCAGGCCGTGGGCCGCGACGCGACGCTGATCGACCTGGGCGCGGGCAACTGCGCCAAGGCCGCCAGCCTGTTCGACGCGCTGCACCCGGCGCGGTATGTGGCGGTCGATATCTCGGTCGAGTTCCTGCGCAACGCGCTGGCCTGCCTGCAGCGCCAGTTTCCGGCGATGGCGATGATGGGCGTCGGCCTCGATTTCTCGCAATCGCTGGCGCTGCCGGCCGAGGCGCTCGTGGGCCGGCGGGTGTTCTTCTACCCCGGCTCGAGCATCGGCAACTTCGCCCCCGACGAGGCGCTGGCCCTGCTGCGCAGCCTGCGTGCGGCCAGCCCCGACGGCGGGCTGCTGATCGGTGTCGATCTGGTCAAGACCAGCGCGCTGCTGGAGCCTGCCTATGACGATGCCTTGGGCGTGACGGCGGCGTTCAACCTGAACGTGCTGCTGCACCTGAACCGGCTGATCGGCAGCGATTTCCAGGTCCGCCAATGGCGGCACGTGGCGCTGTACAACAACGCGCAGTCGCGGATCGAAATGCACCTGCAGGCGCGCGAGGCGCTGACGGTTCGCTGGCCGGGGGCAGAACGAGGCTTCGCAGCGGGCGAGCGCATCCACACCGAGAACTCGTACAAGTACACGCCCGACAGTTTTGGCGCCCTGCTGGCCGAAGCCGGCTTCGCGGCACAGCAGCGCTGGCTCGATGAGCGGCAGTGGTTCGGGGTGTTCTGGGCGGCGACCGGGGCATAGTGGGAGCGCATTGCCAAAATTTGGCACACTTGGACGGCGGAGTCGCACCGTCGACGTGGAGCAACCCCATGAGCACGATGAACATTTCCCTTCCCGACACGCTGCGCGATTTCATCGATCGGCAGGTCAGCTGCTCGGGCTACAGCACCTTGAGCGAATACGTGCGCGAACTGATCCGCCGCGACCAGGAGCGCGTGCAGCTTCGCGCCCTGATTGTCGAAGGCGCACAGGCGCCCATCACAGGCGAGGCCGATGCGCGCTACTTCTCCGGGCTGCGCCAGCGCATCGCCGCCGCGCAATCGCCAACGGCCAGAGCCAAAGCCAAAGCCTGAGCCATCGATGGTCACCAAGGGCCGCCTGCCGCTCGTCAGGCGAGCACAGGCCGATCTGGATACCGGCGAAGCGCTGGATCGCTACCTCGGCGAATCGGTGTCCGCCGCCGAGGGATTCGTCGAGGTGCTGGAAGGCGCCCTTGGGCACATTCAGCGCGCTCCGGCCACCGGGTCGCCACGATGGGCCCATGAACTTCACTTCCCGGGGCTCCGAAGCTGGCCTTGCACGCGCTACCCGTACCTCGTGGTCTACCTGCAGTTGCCGGATCGCATCGAAGTCTGGCGCGTGCTGCACGCCAAGCGCGACATCCCGGCCTGGTTGAGTTTCGACGACGAATCCGGGCTGCCAGGCGACTAGCAAGCAACATCGCGGACGAAGCCGAGGCTCAGGTGCTCAATGCGCCTCATCCCAGTTCCGCCCCACCCCCACCTCCGCCAGCAGCGGCACCTTCAGCGCCGCCACGCCGGCCATGATGCGCGGCACGGCGGCGCGGGCCCAGTCGAGTTCGGCGTCGGGCACTTCGAGCACGAGTTCGTCGTGGACCTGCATCACCATCCTCGTCGCCCGTTGTTCAGCGTCACGCGCCCGCTGCACCGCGATCATCGACAGCTTGATCAGGTCAGCCGCCGTGCCCTGCATCGGCGCGTTGATGGCCTGGCGCTCGGCGCCGGCGCGGCGTGGGCCGTTGCCGCCCTGGATCTCGGGCAGATAGAGGCGCCGGCCGAACACGGTTTCCACATAGCCGCGTTCGGCCGCCAGCAACCGGGTCTCGTCCATGTAGCGCTTCACGCCCGGGTAGCGCGCGAAGTAGCGGTCGATGTAGTCGCGCGCCGCCTTCTGCTCGATGCCCAGGTTCGTGGCCAGGCCGAACGCGCCCATGCCGTAGATCAGGCCGAAGTTGATCACCTTCGCATAGCGCCGCTGCTCGCTGCTGACCTCGCCCACCGCCACGCCGAAGACCTCGCTCGCGGTCGCGCGGTGCACGTCGATGCCTTCCGAGAATGCGTGCAGCAGCCCTGCGTCGCCGCTGATGTGGGCCATGATGCGCAGCTCGATCTGCGAGTAGTCGGCGCTGACGATGCTGTGCCCCGGCGGCGCGATGAAGGCCTCGCGCACGCGCCGGCCCTCGGGCGTGCGGATCGGGATGTTCTGCAGGTTCGGGTCGTTGCTCGAGAGCCGCCCCGTCACCGCCACCGCCTGCGCGTAGTTGGTGTGCACGCGGCCCGTCGCCGGGTCGATCATCAACGGCAGCTTGTCGGTGTAGGTGCCCTTGAGTTTCGACAGGCTGCGGTGCGCCAGCAGCCTGGCCGGCAGCGGGAAGTCGGCGGCCAGTTTTTCCAGCACCTCTTCGTCGGTCGAGGGCGCGCCGCTGGCCGTCTTGCGCCCCACCGGCAGGCCGAGCTTGCCGAACAGGATCTCGCCGATCTGCTTCGGTGAGCCCAGGTTGAAGGGCTGGCCGGCCAGCTCATACGCTTCGGCCTCCAGCTTCAACATGCGCTCGCCCAGCTCGCGGCTTTGCGTGGCCAGCAGCGCGCTGTCGATCAGCACGCCATTGCGCTCGATCCGCGCCAGCACGCCGGCGGTCGGCATTTCGAGCTGCTCGTAGACGTAGCGCAAGCCCGGCTCGGCCTCGATCAGCGGCCACAGTCTGCGGTGCACGTCGAGGCACATTTCGCTGTCTTCGCCCGAGTAGCGTGCGGCCTTCTCGATATCGACCTGGGCGAACGAGATCTGGTGCACGCCCTTGCCGCACAGGTCTTCATAGCTCAGGCCCTTGCGGTTCAGGTGGCGCTGCGCCAGGCTCTCCAGGCCGTGCGGCTTGTGCGCTTCGAGCACGTAGCTCTGCAGCATCGTGTCGTGCACATAGCCGCGCACCGCGATGCCGGCATTCGCGAACACATGGGTGTCGTACTTGATGTTCTGGCCGAGCTTCGGTTTCGCGGCGTCTTCGAGCCAGGGCTTCAGGCGCGCCAGCACGGCCTCGATCGGCAGTTGGTCGGGCGCGCCGGCGTAGCTGTGGCGCAGCGGGATGTAGGCCGCCTCGCCCGGCACGACCGAGAGCGAGATGCCAACCAGTTGCGCCTTCATCGCGTCGAGCGAATCGGTCTCGGTGTCGAGCGCGGTCAGTGGCGCTGCGGCGATCCTGGCGATCCACGCATCGAGTGCGTCGCAGCTCAACACCGTCTCGTAGCGGCCCTCGACCACAGGTTCAGCGGCGGTGTCGGCAGCGGGATCGGCGGCGGATTCAGCTGCAACATCGGCACTGACCGTTGCCACGGCGCTGAACAGGTCCACCGGGGCTGCGACCAATGCGGGATGGAGTGCTTCCAACTCCTTGCGCAGGGTCTTGAAACCGTAGCGAATGTAGAACTCGAGCAAGCCGTCGCGATCGACCGGGTTGAAGTGCAAGCCGCCCAGCTCGGGCCAGCCCGCCACATGGGCCGCCAGGTCGCAATCGGTCACCACGGTGACGAGCTTCTTGCCCTGTGGCAGCCAGCCCAGCGCCTTGCGCAGGTTGTCGCCGACGGCGCCCTTGATGCTGTCGGCCGCGGCGATCACGGCGTCGAGCGAACCGTACTCGGCAATCCATTTCGCGGCGGTCTTGGGGCCGACCTTGTCGACGCCGGGCACGTTGTCGACCGTGTCGCCCACCAGCGTCAGGTAGTCGACGATGCGCCCCGGCGGCACGCCGAATTTCTCCACTACGCCGTCGATATCGAGCCTCTCGCTGGTCATGGTGTTGATCAACGTCACATCCGCATCGACGAGCTGCGCCAGGTCCTTGTCGCCGGTGGAAATGACGACCCGGTGGCCGCCCGCCGCAGCCACGCGCGCGAGCGTGCCAATCGCGTCGTCGGCCTCGATGCCGGGCACCTCAAGGATCGGCCAGCCGAGCAGGCGCACCACCTCGTGGATCGGCGCGATCTGCTGCACCAGCGGTTCCGGCATCGGCGAGCGGTTGGCCTTGTACTCGGCATACCAGTCGTCGCGAAAGGTGCGGCCCTTGGCGTCGAACACGCAGGCCGCGTGCTCGGCCGGGAACTGCTCGCGCAGCTTCTTCATCATCGCCACCATGCCGTGGATGGCGCCGGTCGGGAAGGCGTCTGGCCCGCGCAAGTCGGGCAGCGCGTGGTAGGCGCGGTAGAGGTAGCTCGAACCGTCGACCAGCAGCAGCAAGGGTTTGTCGCTCATCGTCCGATTGTCGCGGATGGGCGCTGGCCCGGTGCCCCGTTGCGAGGCCCGCCGCGAGGCGCGCTTGACAGCGCCCCTTGGACCGGGTCAACATGCTGGGGGCGCGATCCTTGAACATCGAGCGCAACCGACCAGCACCAGGAGCGAGCGATGCTTTCCAGCGAACCGTCAGCAGTCCGCCGCCGCGCCAGCCGCGAGGCCGCCGCCAGGCCCTTGGCCGAGCCACTCTCGACGCTGCTCTATCGCAGCCGCGCGGTGGTGGCCCCTTCGGACGCCGAGTTGTACCGGATCCAACAGTTGGCGCAGGCACGCAACCGCCACGAGTCGATCACCGGCCTGCTGATTTATCACGACGGGCAATTCTTCCAGTGGCTGGAGGGCCCGGCAGCCGGCCTGGGCCGGGTCTGGGACGCGATTCGAGCCGACCCGCGCCACACCACCATCGAATTGCTGGGCAGTGCCTCCACCCCCACGCGCTTCTATGGCGACTGGGACCTGAAACTCTCGATCCAGCGGCTCGGCGAAGCAGGCGCCGTTCCGGCCGCGGCCCCTGCGCTGGTGTCACCTGTCGAAGCACTGGTCCGCCACCTGGCCGCCCCGCTCGTGCAGCCGCTCAGGCCGGCCGCCGCGCAGTTGATCGCAGGCACCCCAACGGGGCGCGCCTCGCCGCGGCGTTTTGGGGCACGGGCCCCCCATTTGGCCCGCCTGCTCACCGCAGCCGACCCCGCTGCCGCCTTCGATTTGCTCGACCGGCTTCATGCCCAGGTCGGCACGATCGCGGCGCTGTGCGCCACGCTGTTCGAACCGGCAGCGCGCGAGCTGGGCGATCTCTGGCAAGCCGACGAGTGCAGCGAGTTCGAGGTGACGCTGGGCCTGTGGCGCCTTCAGACCGCCATGCGCCGGACTGACGCGAGTGCCCTGCCGGCCCCCGCGGCGCGAATGCCTTCCGTGCTGGTGACGCCGCAGCCCGGCGAGCCGCACATGTTCGGCGCCGCACTCGACGCCGAGCTGCTCTGGCGGGCCGGCTGGGACGCACAGTGCGAGCAACCCGCCACCGATGACGCCTTGCAACGCCTGCTCGCCAGCACCTGGTTCGACGCGCTCGACCTGTCACTGAGCGCCGCGTTTCGGCGCGAACACTGGTTGCCGCGCATGGCCACGAGCATCACCCTGGCGCGCCGGGCTTCGCGCAACCCGGCGCTGGTGGTGGTGGTGGGCGGCCGCGTGTTCGCCGAGCCCAGCGGCGAAGGCGCGCAGGTCGGCGCCGACGCCTGCAGCGCGACCGCGCTACAGCTTGCGCCGTCGATTCTGCGGCTGCTGCACAGCCGCCGCTGACCGGGCTCACCCCCGCGCTGGCGGCCGCCGCCCGCAGCCGCCAGCCCGCGCGTCGGCTGATCGAGCCGCTTCACCCGTTCCCCACTCGCATCGGCCATGAACGCACCCTCGATTCAGCGACGCACCCTGCTCCTGGCGCTCGGCCTGCTGCCGCTGGGCGCTGCCCGCGCGGCGGACGTGCTGCCGCCCGCATTGATGCTGGCCAACGTGTACCAGGGCAACGTCGCGCTGGCCGACTACTGGGTCAGCGAAAAGTACGACGGCGTGCGCGGCTTCTGGGACGGCCGGCAACTGGTCACGCGCGGCGGCAAGGTTGTCGCGGCGCCCGCCTGGTTCACCGCCGGCTGGCCGAAGCAGCCGCTCGATGGCGAGCTCTGGGCCGGCCGCGGCCGCTTCGAAGCGGCCCAGTCGGCCACCGCCCGCGACAAGCCCGACGACGCCGCCTGGCGCGAGATGCGCTACCTGGTGTTCGACCTGCCGGCCCATCCGGGCCCCTTCGACGAGCGCCTTGTGGCGCTGAACACGCTCATTGCCGAACTCAACATCGCCTGGGTCCAGCCCGTTGTGCAGCGCAAGGTGGCCGACCGGCTGGCCTTGCAAGCGCTGATGAAGAAGACCGTCAACGGGGGCGGCGAAGGCTTGATGCTGCACCGCGGCGCTTCGCTTTACCAGGGCGGGCGCAACGACGACTTGTTGAAGCTCAAGCCCTACGAAGACGCCGAAGCCAGCGTCATCGCGCACGTTCCCGGCAAGGGCAAATACGCCGGCATGATGGGCGCGCTGCGGGTGCAGAAGCCGGGCGGCCAGCAGTTCAGCATCGGCACCGGTTTCAGCGATGCCGAACGGCGCGACCCGCCCCCGGTCGGCAGCCAGGTGACGTACCGGTACACCGGCCTTCACGCCAGCGGCGTGCCGCGTTTTGCGAGCTTTCTGCGGGTGCGCAAGGACTAGGCTGTCGGCTGCGGCTTGCGGGTCCCGGGGGCGGCGGTATTCGCTTGGCTCCGGGGCGGCGCGGCAGGCGGTGCCCGCTGGGGGCTCACACTGGGGCGGTCGGCGCTGCGCGCCGACTCCGCTGCGATGCTCGGGCAGCCGGCCCATCGCAGAACTCTCTACGCGCCCCTGCGGTGCGCTGCGTTCAGACAGCTGCGATGAGTCAGTTCACGAAGCGCGTGTGTCCT
>JANOVJ010000102.1:0-8861 GCA_031417295.1 bacterium
GGGCCCACGTGCAAGCCGGCGGCAGCCTGGTGCTGGCGGGCATCCTCGAACGCCAGGCCGACGAACTCAAGGCCGCCTACGCGCCGTGGTGCGCGCTCGAAGTGAGCGACACCGACGACGGCTGGATATTGATGACGGCCCGGCGCGCCGCAGCCCCGTGAGCGCGAGGCACCGCGTGGCATGATTCCCCGATGAGCCTGGCCACCCGCTGCACTGCCTGCGACACGGTCTTCCGTGTGGTGCAAGACCAGTTGAAAGTGTCTGAAGGCTGGGTTCGCTGCGGGCGCTGCCAAACCGTGTTCAGCGCGCTCGAAGGGCTGTTCGATCTGGAGCCCGAGCCGCCTGCACTGGCCGCGGCCGTTGCAATCGACGAGCCTGCGCTCGCACCGGAAGCGGGGTCGGAAGCGGCCCCGCCCGTCATCGCCGAGCCGCTGCCCCAGAGCCTCGCGGAGGCCGAGCCCTCCGGCCCCACGTCACGGCCGGCCGACTTCGACGAAACGCCCGCCTCGCGCGTGGCGGCGCGCGATCGGAACGACTTTGCCGACGCGCAGTTCAACAGCGCGCTGCTCGCCGAGGCCGACATCGAAGGGGCTGACGACGCACCCGAGGCGCCGTTGATCGAGCCGCTGCCCGTCGCCGACGCAGCGCCGGAATTCGTGCGTCGGGCCGAGCGCGATGCGCGCTGGGAGCGCCCGCGCGCCGTGCTGGCGCTGTGGCTGCTGTGCGGCGTGCTGCTGCTCGCGCTGGCCGCCCAGGCCACGTTCCACTTTCGCGACCTGCTGGCCACCGTGGTGCCGCCGCTGCGGCCGGCCCTGGTGGCGCTGTGCGACGCGGCGGGTTGCCGCATCGAAGCGCTGCGCCGCATCGACGACATCGTGATCGACAGCAGCACACTGACCAGCGCGCCCAACGGCGACAACACGGTGCGCCTGGCCCTCGTCTTGCGTAATCGCGGCGCGCTGGCGCTGGCGCTGCCCTCGATCGAGTTGACCCTGACCGACCCCGGCGGCCAGATGCTGGCGCGGCGCGCGCTGTCGCCGGCCGATTTTGCGGCGCCGGGCGCCCCGCTGGCGGCGGCTTCCGAGCAGGCCTTGCAGCTGGTCCTGGCCACCGGCAGCCGGCGCGCTAGCGGCTACACGGTCGAACCGTTCTACCCCTGATCCTTGACCGCCCCTGCCTGCGGAGTTTCCATGCCAGCCCTGATCTGCGGTTCCCTTGCCTTTGACACCATCACCGTTTTCCCGGGCCGCTTCGCGCAGCAGATCCTGCCCGACCAGTTGCACATCCTCAACGTGTCGTTCCTGGTGCCCACGCTGCGGCGCGAGTTCGGCGGCTGCGCCGGCAACATCGCCTACACCTTGCGGGCCCTCGGTGGCGAACCGCTGGTGATGGCCGCCGTCGGCGCCGACGGCGGGGGCTACCTCGAACGGCTGGCCTCATGGGGCGCGAGCACCGAGTTCGTTCGCACCGAGACCGACAGCTACACCGCACAGGCGATCATCATCACCGACACCGACAACAACCAGATCACTGCATTCCACCCCGGCGCCATGCAGGCAGCCCACCTCACCGAAATCAAGCCGCGCAGCGACATCCGGATCGCGATCATCGCGCCCGACGGCCGCGACGCGATGCTGCAACACGCGGCACAACTGGCCGCGGCCGGCATCCCGTTCGTGTTCGATCCGGGTCAGGGCCTGCCGATGTTCGACCGCGCCGAGCTGAAGCAGTTCATCGCGCAGGCAAGCTGGGTCACCGTCAACGACTACGAGGCGCGAATGCTCTGCGAGCGCACCGGCGAGACGCTGGAGACGCTGTCGCGCTCGCACCTGCACGGCGTCGTCGTCACGCTCGGCGCCGAGGGTTGCGACATCTGGCACCAGGGCCTGCGCCAGCACGTGCCCGGCGTCGCCGCGACCGAGGTGCTGGACCCGACCGGTTGCGGCGATGCGTTTCGCGGCGCGCTGTTGTACGGGCTGGAGCGGCACTGGCCGCTGGCACGCTGCGTGGAATTGGGCAACCGCATCGGGGCGCTGAAGATCGCCTGCCGCGGCGGGCAGAACCACGTGATCGACCCGGTCGCGCTGGGATTGGCGTAGCCCGGCTTCGGCCATCGAGAGCGCCCTCGGCAGGCTTTTCTGGCGGCCGCCACGGCTGGTTAACATCACTGCCGGCTACCCTCACTTTCACCCCGAGCAACCAGCCCCCAGGAGACAAGCACCATGGCCAGTCTGAAAGCGCAATTCGAGCAAGCCGCGACCGATTCGAAGTCCCTGTCCGAGAAGCCGGACAACGCGACCATGCTGAAGATCTACGCCCTCTACAAGCAGGCCAGCAGCGGCGACGTCGACGGCAAGCGCCCAGGCTTCACCGACATGGTCGGCCGCGCCAAGTGGGACGCCTGGAACGCGGCCAAGGGCCAGAGCACCAAGGACGCGATGCAGGCCTACGTGGACCTGATCGAGTCGCTGAAGTAGGCGCTGTTTTTTGCCGCCCGGGCGGCGGGCTATTTCTTCGCCGTCTTGGCGGCTGGCTTCTTCTTCGGCGCATCGCTGGCCGACTTGGCGAGCAGCGTATCGAGGTTGGCCAGGATCTCGGTCTCGATCCTGCGGCTGAAAGCGCCGAGCAGGAAGCCGAGCTTGGCGGTGAGGTTGAAATGATCGCCCGCCACGATCAACTCGCCGTTCACGCCCGAGCGCTTGAAGGTGACGGTGTCGCTCGTCGCGCCCTCGATCACGTTGCATTCCATGCCGAAATTCTGCTCGACCTCTTCGGCCCATTGCCAGGCGATCTTGCGGGCCTTGGCCAGGCCGAGGGTGTGCTCGCGATGGATGCGGATGTCGGGCATGAGGGCGTCTTCCAGCGGTGTGGTCAGGGACCGAGTGTGGCGCGGCGTTCGTCCTTCGGCAAGTTTGCCAGGGCCTTGACGGCGGCATAGAAGCGCGCCGGGTCTCGGCCCTCGGCTTCATACAGCCGCTCGAACTGCGGCACCAGTTCGGTATAGGCCGCGAGCACGCCGAACGAGGCATTGTTGGCGCGGGCGAACCAGGCGTCGTAGCCGGCATAGCCCTGCCAGGGGCCGTCGCGCAGCGCGGCGTACTCGGCTTGCATACGCCGCATGATTTCGGCCTTGCCGGCGCGTTTGGCGTCGTCGCTCGCCGGGCCGTTGTACAGCACTTCGAGCGCGTCGCGGATGCGCGTGGTCAGCACGCGAAAGTCTTGCCGGCGGGCGTCGAAGGCCAGGTATTCGGCCGCTGCCGCGGGGCCGGCACGCTCGGCCATCCAGCGTTTGCTGCCAATGCGTTCGACGGCGGTGGCGAACGACTCGTTGAACACCGTGTCGCCGCTGGCGTAGGCCACCTGGTGCGAGAGTTCGTGGAAGATCAGCCGCGCCAGTTCGACCTCGGGGAAATTGATGAATGTGTTGAGCAACGGGTCGGAAAAGTACGCGCCCGGCAGCCGCCCGAGCGTCGAATACGCGGGCACGCCGTAGACGTTGGCCTCCATGCCTTCGGCACGCAGTTGCGCCGCCAGCGCGTCGGCGTCGGCACGGTCGAAGTAGCCGCGGTAGGCGACGCAGCCCACGACCGGGAAGCACCAGGTCTTGAGCGTCAGGCCGAGCTCCGGCGCGGCGACCACGTTCCAGACTGCGGCCGTGCGCTGCAGGTCGGCATAGCGGCGGTAGCTGGCGTTGTCGGGCAGCGCGAGTTCGGTCACCGCGTACTCGCGCATCTGCTGGCTGAGTTCCAGCCGCTTGCGCAAGGCCTCCGGGGTTTCGCTGTCGGCCAGCCACTCGGGCACCGGCCGCGCCGCGTTCAGCAAGCTCACGTGGCCGCTCACCGATTGGGCGTAGTAGCCGAGCGAAGCACAGCCGCTGCTCAGGCAGGCGGTGGCAGTGGCAAGCGCGGCAATGGCGAGGGCGGCGAGGCTGGCCATCCAGAGCATCTTCGTCCGGCTGCGCAAAGCGGCCTCAGACGGCGCCGGGCCGCCCCCAAGCCGACTGCACGCCCCCTCGGAGGACCGCGAACGCAGTGAGCTTGAGGGTCATGTCACCGGCTCGACTTCGACCAAGCAGTCGTAGAACGCCGGCCCGCGGCCGATGTCGGTCAGCCGCTGGTGCGTCAGCTCGTTGACGTTGGTGCCGTCGATGCCGAGCTTGCGCCACCAGATGCCGAGGCCGTTGACAACGCCTGGCCGCGCCCGCGCGCTCACCCGCAGCGTGCAGGCGCTGCGGCCGCGCTGGTTGAACACGCGCACGGGCTGGCCGTCTGTCAAATGCCGCGCCGCCGCGTCGTCGGCGTGCATTTCGAGCAGCGGCTCGCCTTCGATGTCGCGCAGGCTCTTCACGTTGACAAAACTCGAGTTGAGGAAGTTGCGCGCCGGTGGCGAGATCATCGCCAGGGGGAAGCGTTGCGCGAGTTCGGGTGTGGCCTGAGCCGATTCGTAGTTCGGCACGAAGTCAGGCACGCCCAGCCCCGGCGCGTCGATCATGCAGCGCCCGTTGGTCGTGAGAAAACCGCCTTCGGCGAACGGCGCTTCGGCGCGCGGCAACTGCACCCAGCCGTGCGCGCGCAGCGCGTCGAACGACACCGCGCTGCCGAACGCGGTGCGCGCCATCGCTTCATCGCTGTCGTTGAAACAGGCCTCGGTGAAACCCATCCGCGCCGCCAGCTCGCGGAAGATCTGCGTGTTCGGCTTGGCCTCGCCCAGCGGCGCGATCGCGGGCTCGTTGATCAGCACCGAGGTGTGGCCGTAGCTCATGTGCACGTCGAGGTGTTCGAGCTGCGTGGTGGCCGGTAACACGATGTCGGCATGGTCGGCGGTGTCGGTGAGAAAGTGTTCCAGCACCACCGTGAACAGGTCCTCCCGCGCGAAGCCCCGCACCACCTTGGCCGACTCCGGCGCCACCGCGACCGGGTTGCTGTTGTAGACGACCAGCGCCTCGATCTTCGGGCCGAAGGCGCGGCCATCGGGCAAGGTCTCGCCGCTCTGGCGCAGCAGGTCGTCGCCGATCGTGACCATGTTGATGGTGCGCGGCGTGCGCCCAGCCAGCAACTCGGGCCGTTGCAGCGCCTGCCTGTCCACCGGGTACCAGCCCGAGCTCGACAGCAGCAGCCCGCCCGCCCGGTGCCGCCAGGCGCCGACGAGGCAGGGCAGGATCGCGATCAGCCGCATCGCATTGCCGCCGCCGCGCACCCGTTGCAGGCCGTAGTTGACACGGATCGCGGCCGGCTTTGCCGTGCCGTAGTCGCGCGCCAGTTGGCGCACCGCCTCGGCAGTGATGCCGCAGACCGCGGCGGCGCGCTCCGGCGGCCATTGCAACGCCCGCTCGCGCAGCGCCGGCCAGCCGCTGGTGTGGCGTTCGATGTAGTCGTGATCGAGCCAGTCATTGACGATCAGTTCATGCATCAGGCCGAGTGCCAGCGCGCCATCCGTGCCTGGCAGCAGGCCGATGTGCTGATGGCATTTGTCGGCCGTTTCGGTCTTGCGCGGGTCGATGCAGACGAGCCTTGCGCCGTTGCGCTTGGCCGCTTGCGCATAGGTCCAGAAGTGCAGGTTCGAGGCGATCGAGTTGCTGCCCCAGACGAGGATCAATTTGCTTTCGGCATAGTGCTCGACGTGCATGCCGGTCTTGCCGCCATAGGTGGCGGCCAGCGCCTCGCCGCCCGCGGTGGAGCAGATCGTGCGGTCGAGCAGCGAGGCCCCTAATCTGTGGAAGAAGCGCCTGTCCATGCTTTCGCCTTGCAGCAGGCCCATCGTGCCGGCGTAGCTGTAAGGAAGGATCGCCTGCGGATTGCGTGAGGCGATCTCGCGCAGGCGGGTGGCGATCTCGCTCAATGCCTGGTCCCAGCTCACCCGAACGAAGCGGCCCTCGCCCTTCTTGCCAACGCGCTTCAGCGGATGCAGCACCCGCTCGGTGTGGTAGCTGCGCTCGGCGTAGCGCGAGACCTTGGTGCACAGCGCGCCGTGGGTGGTGGGATGGTCAGGGTCGCCCTGGACCTTGATCGCCCGCCCGCCTTGCACCGTGATGCGCAGCGCGCAGGTGTCGGGGCAGTCGTGCGGGCAGGCGCCGCGGACGATGCGGGTTGCGGCCGCCGGGGTTGGGGTGGCAGCAGTGCTCATCGCGCAACTATTGCACAGCCGCCGTGGCCCCACACGGCAACGGTGCAAGGCCATGGCAGCCGATTTGTTGCGCGGGTAAACTGATTTCCCGTTGGCCGTCGCCCCAGGAGTGCTCTCATGAACCTGATCGAACCCATCCTCGCCGATGCCGCCGCCGTGACGGCGATCCGGCGCGACATCCACGCCCATCCCGAGCTGTGCTTCCAGGAAGAGCGCACCGCCGACCTGATCGCGAAGACGCTCACCGACTGGGGCATCCCGATCCACCGCGGCCTGGGCAAGACCGGCGTCGTCGGCATCCTCAAGAACGGCACCAGCGACCGCGCCGTGGGCCTGCGCGCCGACATCGACGCGCTGCCGATGACCGAGCACAACACCTTTGCCCACGCCAGCCAGCACCACGGCAAGATGCACGCCTGCGGGCATGACGGGCACACGGCGATGCTGCTGGCGGCGGCCAAGTATTTGTCCAGGCACCGCAACTACGACGGCACCGTCTACCTCGTGTTCCAGCCGGCCGAAGAAGGCGGCGGCGGCGCGCGCGAGATGATCAAGGACGGCCTCTTCAAGCTGTTCCCGATGGAAGCCATCTTCGGTGCCCACAACTGGCCGGGCGCGGAAGTCGGCAAGTTCGCGCTCAAGAGCGGGCCGGTGATGGCGTCGAGCAACGAGTTCAAGATCACCATCCGCGGCAAGGGCGCGCACGCGGCGATGCCGCACAACGGCATCGACCCGGTGCCGGTGGCATGCCAGATGGTGCAGGCGTTCCAGACCATCGTCTCGCGCAACAAGCGGCCGATCGACGCGGGCGTGATCTCGGTGACCATGATCCACACCGGCGAAGCCACCAACGTGATCCCCGAGAGTTGCGAGCTGCAGGGCACGGTGCGCACCTTCACGCTGGAAGTGCTGGACCTGATCGAGAAGCGCATGGCGGAAATCGCGCAGCATACCTGCGCCGCGTTCGACACCACCTGCGAGTTTGAATTCCGCCGCAACTATCCGCCGACGATCAACCACCCGGCCGAAACCGAGTTCACGCGCGGCGTGCTCGAAGGCCTGGTCGGCGCCGACAACGTGGCCGAATTCGAGCCGACGATGGGCGCGGAAGACTTCAGCTACTTCCTGCTCGAAAAGCCGGGCTGCTACTTCCTGATCGCCAACGGCGATGGGTCACACCGCGAAGGCGGCCACGGCATGGGCCCGTGCATGCTGCACAACCCGAGCTACGACTTCAACGACGACCTGATCCCGCTCGGCGGCACGATGTGGGTGCGCATGGCCGAGCAGTGGCTGGCCACGCCGCGGCCGGCGTGACATGACGGCCTCCGCCGCGTTCTCCCAAAGCTACGCCGAAGCGCGCGCCAAGTTCCTGGCCGTTGCAGAGGCGGCCGGGCTTGATGTGCAGAGTCACGCCCACCCGCTGCTCGGCCGCGACGGCGAAGCGCTGGCGATGGACGTCGTGCGCGACGGTCCGGCCGATGCGAAGCACGTACTGCTCATCAGCAGCGCCTGCCACGGCGTTGAAGGCTATTGCGGCTCGGGCGTGCAGATCACGCTGCTCGGCGATGCGGCGTTTCGCGCGGCCGCGCGCGCGGCCGGCGTGGCGGTGCTCTACGTCCACGGGCTCAACCCGCACGGCTTCTCGTGGTGGCGGCGCACGACGCATGAGAACGTCGACCTGAACCGCAACTTCCACGACTTCAGCCAGCCGCTGCCGCACAACGCGGGTTACGACGAATTGGCGGCGCTGCTGGTGCCGCCCAGCTGGCCGCCGGCTGACGCCGTGCGCGCCGCGATCGAGGCTTTTGTCGCCAGCCACGGCCTGGCCGCGCTGCAGGCCGCGGTCTCGGGCGGGCAGCATACCCACCCCGAAGGCCTGTTCTACGGCGGTGTCAACCCGACCTGGAGCAACCTGACGCTGCGCCAGGTGCTGCGTGAACAGGGCCGCCACGCCGGGCGCCTGGCCTGGATCGACCTGCACACGGGGCTCGGCCCCAGCGGCCACGGCGAGCGCATCTTTGCCTTCCGCGACGACGCGCGGGCGCTGGCTCGGGCACGCGCATGGTGGGGCGACAAGGTCACGTCGATCCATGATGGCAGCTCGAGCTCGGCGCCGCTGACCGGGCTGATGTGGATGGCCGCCGAACACGAATGCCCGCAGGCCGAATACACCGGCATCGCGCTCGAGTACGGCACGGTGCCGATCATGGACGTGATCGACGCGCTGCGGGCCGACCAGTGGCTGGAGAACCACCCCGAAACGCCCGACGAAAAACGCGCACAGATCAAGCGCCAGGTGCGCGACGCGTTCTACACCGACACCGAAGCCTGGAAACAGCAGGTGCTTGCCCAAGCCATCGACGCGGCGCAACAGGCGCTGCGCGGCCTTTCCCACCCTTGAACCCGGCCCCGAACCCGGCATCACCATCATGAAATTGCGCAGTCTCTTCATCGCTCTCAGCCTGGGCGCTTCGGCCCTGCTCGCCTTCGCTGCCGACACGCCGAGCGCCCAGCCCAGCGTGGACCTCACCAAGGCGCGGACGCTGATCGAGAAGAAAGACTGGCCGGCGGCGGTGACCGAGCTCGAGCGCCTGGCCAAGCGCGACCGTACCGACGCCGACGTGCAGAACCTGCTCGGCTACAGCCTGCGCAATGCGGGCCAGCTCGACAAGGCCTTCGTCGCCTACAAGGAAGCGCTGCGGCTGGACCCGAAGCACAAGGGTGCGCACGAATAC
>JANOVJ010000103.1:0-5146 GCA_031417295.1 bacterium
ATGCGGCTGGGTGGGGTTTTGTTCGGTCGACTTGGGCTCCGTCCTCGCTGGGCCGCCCCACTTGGAGTGAGCCCCTGGGGGTATTTCGTGCCGCGGCTCAAGGGCCGCCTGGGGGTACTGGGACGGCTCGAAGGCCCGACGCCTCTGGGGTCGGACGCCGCAGGTGTCTAGGGGTCGTCATGTCAGCCCTTCAGCTCATCGAGTTCGTCGACGTTGATCGTTTCGCGGTTGCGAAACAGCACCACCAGGATCGCGAGCCCGATCGCCGATTCGGCCGCGGCAACCGTCAGGATGAAGAACACGAACACCTGCCCGTCCATGTCGCCCAGGAAGTGCGAGAAGGCGATGAAGTTGGTGTTGACGGCGAGCAGCATCAGCTCGATCGCCATCAGCAGCACGATCAGGTTCTTGCGGTTGAGAAAAATGCCGATCACCGACAGCGCGAACAGCACCGCGCCGAGGGACAGGAAGTGGCCGAGCGTCACCGGCCCCAGACTCATCATGCTTGGCCCCCGGCAGGCGGCACGGCAGGCGGTGCTTCGACCGTGGGCGCGAGCTTGACGATGCGCAGCCGATCGGCCTTGCGCGCCCGCACCTGCTGCGACGGGCTTTGCGACTTGCTGTCCTTGCGCGGCCGCAGCGTCAGCGCGATCGCGGCGATGATGGCCACCAGCAGCAGCACCGCGGCGATCTGCAACGGGTAGACGTAGGTCGTGTACATCTCGATGCCGAGCATCTTGGTGTTGCCGAGCCTCAGCGCCATCTCGGTCGGCGGTGGCGCTTCGGTGAGGTTGAAGCCGCCCAGCAGCACGGCGGCCATCTCGAGCGCGATCACCACGCCGACGACCGCGGCGAGCGGGAAATGCTTCCAGAAGCCGACGCGCACCGAATCGACATTGATGTCGAGCATCATCACGACGAACAGGAACAGCACCATCACCGCGCCCACGTACACCAGCACCAGCGCGATGGCCAGGAACTCGGCCTTGAGCAGCATCCAGATGCACGCCGCGGTGAAGAACGCGAGCACGAGGTACAGCGCTGCATACACCGCGGTGCGCGCGGTGATGACGCGGAAGGCCGCGAACAGCAGCACGGCCGAGAAGGCGTAGAAAAGAGCGGTGGTCGTGTTCATGTTGTTGTTGTCGTCTGCGCGTCTCCGGTGCGCCAGTGGTGGGCGGTGGGCGCAACAGGCGCGCCCCGCGGCCCTCAGCGGTACTTCGCGTCAGCCTCCCGGTTCGCGGTGATCTCTTTTTCGTAGCGGTCGCCCACGGCCAGCAGCATGTCTTTGGTGAAGTACAGGTCGCCGCGCTTCTCGCCGTGGTACTCGAAGATGTGCGTCTCGACGATGGAATCGACCGGGCAGCTCTCTTCGCAGAAGCCGCAGAAGATGCACTTCGTCAAGTCGATGTCGTAGCGCGAGGTGCGGCGCGAGCCGTCGTCGCGCACTTCACTTTCGATGGTGATCGCGAGTGCCGGGCAGACCGCCTCGCACAGCTTGCAGGCGATGCAGCGCTCTTCGCCGTTCTCATACCGGCGCAGCGCATGCAGGCCGCGAAAGCGCGGGCTCTGCGGCGTTTTTTCTTCCGGGAACTGGACCGTGATGTGCGGCGACAGGAAGTGCCGCCCGGTCAGCGCCAGGCCCTTGAACAACTCGATGAGCATGAAGCTCGAAAGGAGTTCCTTGACGGAAGCGACAGCATTCATGGGGTGCCCAAGTTCCAGATGTTCCACGGCGACTGGATCCACAGCCCCACCACCACCAGCCAGACCAACGTGATCGGGATGAAGACCTTCCAGCCGAGCCGCATGATCTGGTCGTAGCGAAAGCGCGGGAAGGTGGCGCGAATCCAGAGGAACATCGTGACCACGCAGAAGGTCTTGAGGCCGAGCCAGATCCAGCCCGGGATCCAGTTGAAGAGCGCGCTGTCGATCGGCGACAGCCAGCCGCCGAGGAACAGCGTCACGGTCAGGATCGAGACCAGGATCATGTTCGCGTATTCGGCGAGGAAGAACATCGCGAACGACATGCCCGAATACTCGACCATGTGACCGGCGACGATTTCCGATTCGCCTTCCACCACGTCGAACGGGTGGCGATTCGTTTCCGCCAGGCCGGAGATGAAGTAGACGACGAAGATCGGCAGCAGCGGCAGCCAGTTCCACGACAGGAAGCCCAGGCCCATCTCGGCGAATTGCCCCTTGCCCTGGCCCAGCACGATCTCGGTCATGTTCAGGCTGCCGGCCACCATCAACACCACCACCAGGCAAAAGCCCATCGCGATTTCGTAGCTGACCATCTGGGCCGAAGCGCGCAGCGCGCCGAGGAAGGCGTATTTCGAGTTCGACGCCCAGCCGGCGATGATGACGCCGTACACCTCCATCGAGGTGATGGCCATGATGAAGAGCAAGCCGGCGTTGATATTCGCCAGCGCCACTTCGGGGCCGAACGGCATCACCGCCCAGGCCGCGAGCGCCGGCATGATGGTCATTACCGGGGCCAGGAAGAAGAGCTGCTTGTTGGCCGCGGTGGGGACGATGATCTCCTTGAAGATCAGCTTCACCGCGTCGGCGATGGGTTGCAGCAGGCCGAGCGGGCCGACCCGGTTCGGCCCCGGGCGGATCTGGCTCCAGCCGATCGCCTTGCGCTCCCACAGCGTCAGGTACGCAACGCACAACAGCAGAGGCAGGACCAGGGCGACGATCTTGACCAGCGTCCACAGCACCGGCCATGCGCCGCCGAAGGTGGTGCCGCCGAAGGTGGTGATCGTGTCGAGCATGGCTCAGATCTTTTCGACGCTGACGGGGCCGAACATCGCACCGAGCATGGCGGTGTGGGGATGCCCCGCGGCAATGCGAGCGACATTGCGCGCCAGCCCCGCGTCGAGCCGCGCCGGCAGCACCGCCGTCGCGTCGCCCTGACGCACTCGCACCGTCGCGCCGGCTGTCAGGCCGAGGTCGCCCCAGAGTTGCGCGCCGAGGCCGACCGCTGGCGCCTGCGCATCGGCGGTGGCCTGCAGCGGCCCCGAGCGGCGCACCAACGCGTCGGTGGAATAGATCGGCACATCGGCGATGCGCTCCAAACCGTTCGCGGTCGATGCTCGCGTCGCCACCACGGCACTCGCGTCGGTGCTGTTCGACAGGCGCGCCGCGATGCGTTCGGCCAGACCCGCCGGAGCGCCCAGCGCCTCGTCGCGGACCTGTTCGGAACTCTCGTAGTTGAAGCCGTCTAGGGCCAGCAGGTTGCCCAGCACGCGCAGCACCTTCCACGCCGGGCGCGTCTCGCCGAGCGGCTTGACGACGCCATGGAAGCCTTGCACGCGGCCTTCGGCATTGACGAAGGTGCCCGAGGTTTCGGTGAATGGCGCGATCGGCAGCATCACGTCGGCGAGCGATTCGGCCGCGCTGCGGAACGACGTCAGAGCGACCACCATGTCGGCCGATGCGAGCGCGGCGGTCGCGGCCTGCGCGTCGGCACTATCAAGCGCCGGTTCGAGGTTCAACAGCAGGCAGGCCTTCAAACCGGCGCCGGAGGCAGCGCCGAGCATCTGCGCCGCATTCAGTCCGCCCGGCCCGGGCAGCGTACCGACCAGTTGCGCGCCCACGCCGTTGGCCGACTCACCGAAATAGCCGACGCTGGCGCCGGTCGCCTCGCCGATCCAGTTCGCGAGCACCAGAAGTTGGGCCGCCTGCGGATGCTGGGCCGCGGCATTGCCGAGCAGGATCGCCTTGCGTTCGCCGCCGAACAGCGATTCGACGACGGCCCGGGTCGCATCGGTCGCCTCGCCGCCGAACGGCGACGTGGTTCCGCGCGCCGCGGCCACCGCCGCTGCGATATCGGTCAGCACCGTGAGCCACTGGCTCGGTGCGGTCTCGAGATGACTGGCCAGCGGGATCAACCAGTCGTCGAGCACGGCATGCAGGCTGTGGATTCGCGCGCCCTTGCGCGCCGCCTGGCGCAGGCGTTGGGCAAAGAGCGGATGGTCCTTGCGCAGGAACGACCCGACCACGAGCACGCGCTGCAGCGTCGACAGGGAGGCGATCGAGGTCCCGAGCCAGCGTGCCTCGCCGGTCGCTGCGGGCGCAGAGAAGTCGGCATGGCGCAGGCGGTGGTCGATGTTCTCGCTGCCCAGGCCGCGAACCAGCTTGGCGAGCAGGTGCAGTTCCTCGACCGTACTGTGGCCAGCGGCGAGCGCACCGATGCGGGCGGCGCCGTGCTCGACCTTGATCGCGGTCAGGCCGCGCGCGACGTGGTCGAGCGCGGTGGTCCAGTCGACGGCGATCCACGCCCCGCCCTGCTTGATCATCGGCGTGGTCAGGCGGTCGGGGCTGTTGAGCGCTTCGTACGAGAAGCGGTCGCGGTCGGCGATCCAGCACTCGTTGACGGCCTCGTGCTCGAGCGGCACGACGCGCAGCACCTGCTGGTTCTTCACCTGCACGATGAGGTTCGCGCCCACGCTGTCGTGCGGGGAGACGCTCTTCCTGCGTGAGAGCTCCCAGGTGCGGGCCTGGTAGCGGAACGGCTTGCTGGTGATGGCGCCGACCGGGCAGATGTCGATCATGTTGCCCGACAGCTCGGAGTCGATCGTCTCGCCCTTGACGGTGGTGATCTCGGAGTGCTCGCCGCGGTGGATCATGCCGAGCTCCATGACGCCGGCCACTTCGACGCCGAAGCGCACGCAGCGGGTGCAGTGGATGCAGCGGGCCATCTCCTCCATGCAGATGAGCGGGCCCACGTCCTTGTGGAAGACGACGCGTTTTTCTTCCTGGTAGCGGCCGCTGCTGCCGCCGTAGCCGACGGCCAGGTCTTGCAGCTGGCACTCGCCGCCCTGGTCGCAGATGGGGCAGTCCAGCGGGTGGTTGATGAGCAGGAACTCCATCACCGACTGCTGCGCCTTGGTCGCCTTCTCGCTCTTCGTGCGCACGATCATGCCGTTGGTCACCGGCGTGGCGCAGGCCGGCATCGGCTTGGGCATCTTCTCGATGTCGACCAGGCACATGCGGCAGTTGGCCGCGATGCTCAGCTTCTTGTGATAGCAGAAGTGCGGGATGTAGGTGCCCGCCGCATCGGCCGCATGCATGACCATGCTGCCGTCGGGAACGGTGACCGGCTTGCCGTCGAGGGTGATTTCGGCCATCGCGTTCA
>JANOVJ010000104.1:0-12801 GCA_031417295.1 bacterium
GCGATCCAGGCGCAGAACGCGCAGGTTTCGTCGGGCACCATCGGCGACCTGCCGAACGTGCCAGGCCAGGCGATCTTCGCCACGGTCGTTGTCAAGGGCCAGCTCGATTCGGTCGAGCCGTTCGAGAACATCGTGCTGCGCGCCAACGCCGACGGCTCCACCGTGCGGCTGCGCGACGTGGCGCGGATCGAGCTCGGCGGGCAGAGCTATGCCACCTCGGCGCGCCTGAACGGCGAGCCGTCCACCGGCATCGGCGTGCAGTTGTCGCCGAGCGGCAATGCGCTCGCCACCGCGAAGGCGATCCGCGTCCGGATGGAGGAGTTGCAGCGCTACTTCCCGCCCGGCGTGAAGCACTCGATCCCGTACGACAGCTCGCGCTTCGTCAAGATCTCGATCAGCCAGGTCGTCGAGACCCTGATCGAGGCAGTAGTCCTCGTGTTCCTGGTGATGTACCTGTTCCTGCAGAACATCCGCTACACCATCATCCCGACCATCGTGGTGCCGGTGGCGCTGCTCGGCACTTTCGGCGTGCTGCTCGTGCTCGGCTTCTCGATCAACGTGCTGACGATGTTCGGCATGGTGCTGGTGATCGGCATCGTCGTCGACGACGCCATCGTCGTCGTCGAGAACGTCGAACGCATCATGAGCGAGGAGGGCCTGCCGCCGCGTGAGGCCACCAAGAAGGCGATGGGCCAGATCTACGGTGCGATCATCGGCGTCACCGTGGTGTTGATCTCGGTCTTCGTGCCGCTCGCGTTCTTCAGCGGCTCGGTCGGCAACATCTACCGCCAGTTCTCGGCGGTGATGGTTTCTGCCATCGCCTTCTCGGCCTTCCTGGCGCTGTCGCTCACGCCGGCCTTGTGCGCGACGTTGCTGAAGCCGGTGGAAGCCGGGCACAAGGTGGAGCGCCGCGGCTTCTGGGGCTGGTTCAACCGCCGCTTCAAGGCCACTGCCAAAGGCTACGAGGGGCTGGTGGCAGGGCTGTTGCGGCGCGGCTTTCGCGTGATGCTGTTGTACGTGGCGATCGCGGTGGCGGTGGGCCTGCTGTTCATCCGCTTGCCGACATCTTTCCTGCCCAACGAAGACCAGGGCTACATCATCGCCAACGTGCAGTTGCCACCCGGCGCAACGCAGGAACGCACGCTGGCGGCGATGAAGCAGGCCGAGGCCTTCTTCCTGAAACAGCCCGAAACCGAAGCCATGGTCAGCGTGCTCGGTTTCAGCTTCTCGGGCACCGGGCAGAACGCGGCGCTTGCCTTCGTGCCGTTGAAGGACTGGAGCCAGCGCCACGGCGAGGAACATTCCGCGCAGGCGCTCGCCGGAAGAGCCTTCGGCGCGCTGATGGCGGTGCGCGATGCGTTCATCTTCGTTCTCAGTCCGCCGCCGATCCCCGAGCTCGGCAGCGCGACGGGCTTCAACTTCCGGCTCCAAGACCGTGGCGGCAACGGCCACGACGCGCTGGTCGCGGCGCGCAACCAACTGCTCGGCCTGGCCGGAAAAAGCAAGATCCTGGCCGGGGTGCGCCCCGATGGCCTCGACGACGCACCGCAGATCAAGCTCGACGTCGATCGTGACAAGGCGAGCGCGCTCGGTGTCGGCTTCGACGCCATCAACGCGGCGCTGTCGTCGGCGTTCGGCTCGGCCTACGTGAACGACTTCCTCAACGCCGGCCGCTTGCAGCGCGTGATCGTGCAGGCCGACGCGCCGGCGCGGATGCAACCCGAAGACCTGCTCGCGATCAATGCGCTGAACAACAAGGGCCAGGCGGTGCCGTTTTCGTCGTTCGCAAGCACGCGCTGGATCACCGGCCCGGTGCAGACGGTGCGCTACAACGGCTACCCGACGATGCGCATCTCGGGCGACGCCGCGCCCGGCCAGAGCACCGGCCAGGCGATGATCGAGATGGAGCGCCTCGCAGCCCAGTTGCCGGCTGGCTTCGCCTACGAATGGACCGGCCAGTCGCGCGAGGAGCGCATCGCCGGCAAGCAGGCTTACCTGCTCTACGGCTTCGCGATCCTGGCCGTGTTCCTGTGCCTGGCCGCGCTGTACGAGAGCTGGTCGATTCCGGTGTCGGTGCTCCTCGTCGTGCCGCTCGGGCTGCTCGGCGTGGTGCTGGCGACGATGGGGCGCGGCCTGGCGAATGACGTGTACTTCCAGGTCGGGCTGATCACGATCATCGGCCTGTCGGCGAAGAACGCGATCCTGATCATCGAGTTCGCGAAGGATTTGCAGGCGCAAGGCAGAACGGCGATCGAGGCCGCACTCGAAGCCGCGCACCTGCGGTTCCGGCCGATCGTGATGACCTCGCTCGCGTTCATCCTGGGCACGGTGCCGCTGGCGATCGCCACCGGCGCTGGCTCGGCGAGCCAGCGCGCCATCGGCACCGGCGTGATCGGCGGCATGGTCACGGCGACCCTGCTCGGCGTCTTTTTCATCCCGGTGTTCTACGTCGTCGTGCGCCGCATCGCCAAGGGCAGCGAGCGTCAGCGCAAGCTCTACCGGCACGAACTGAGCCGGGCGGCGCCGGTGGCCCCTGCCGCGGGTTCGGAGGGGCAGTCGTGAGCGCGGCTCGTCTGCCTCGCGGCCTCAGCCTCGTCGCGGCGCTGCTGCTGGCCGGCTGCACCTCGCTCGCGCCCCCCTACGAGCAACCGCCGCTGCCGGTGGCCGAGCGCTATCCCGACACCGGCGCGCCGGCCGGCACCGGTGCGAGCGCGAAGGCGGCGCCCGATCTGGCCTGGCAGCAATACTTCAGCGACCCGCGGCTGAAGGAGTTGATCGAGCTCGCGCTGCGCTTCAACCGCGACCTGCGAGTCGCCGTGCTCAATATCGAGGTCGCCCGCGCGCAGCAGCAGATCGGCCGCTCGGCGCAAGTGCCCGGCCTGAACGCGACCGCAATCGGCAACCGCGAAACGAATGCGAACGGCGGCATCACGTCGTCGTATCTCGCCGGCCTCAACGTACCGCAGTTCGAGCTCGACTTCTTCGGCCGGGTCAAGAACCTGAGCGATGCCGCGCTCGGCCAGTACCTCGCCACCGACGAGGCCCGCAAGACGACCCAGATCGTGCTCGTGGCCACGGTCGCGAATGCCTACCTTGAGCTGCTCGGCGCCGTCGAACAACTCGCTTTGACGGGGCAGACGCTGGCCACCCGCGAGGAGTCGCTGAAGCTGACGAAGCTGAGGTTCGACAACGGCGTCGCTTCCACGCTCGACGTGGCGCAGCAGCAGTCGCTGGTCGAAGGGGCGCAGGTGGCGCTGCAGATTTTGAAGCGCCAGCGGATGCAAAGTGAGAACGCACTGGTGTTGCTGATCGGCCGCCCGGTGACGCTCGAGATGCCGGCCGGCTCGACGCTGGTCGGGATGTCGATCGGCCCCGAGCTGCCGGTGGGGCTGCCTTCGGACCTGCTCGCAAGCCGGCCCGACATCCGCCAGCAGGAGCAACTGCTGCGCGCCGCCAACGCCAACATCGGCGCGGCGCGGGCGGCGTTCTTCCCGCGCATCACGCTCACGGGCAGCGCCGGCTTGGCCAGCGGCAGCCTGACCGACCTGTTCAAGTCGGGCGGGCTCGCCTGGTCGTTCACGCCGCAGATCGTGCTGCCGATCTTCGACGGCGGCTTGAACCAGGCCAACCTCGACATCGTCACCGCGCAGCGCGAGATCAGCCTCGCCCAGTACGACAAGACGGTGCAGACGGCGTTTCGCGAAGTCGCCGACACGCTGGCCGGGCAGGCCACGCTGACCGAGCAGTTGCAGGCCCAGCGGGCGCAGGCCGCGGCCGAGCAAACCCGCTTCGATCTGTCGGACCTGCGCTACCGCAGCGGCATCTCGAGCTACCTCGATGTGCTCGACGCGCAGCGCACCTTGTTCGTCGCGCAGTTGGCGACGGTGCAGGTGAAGGTCTCGCAGCTGCAGAACCAGGTCACGCTTTACAAGGTGCTCGGCGGCGGCTGGACCGAGCCCATGCCGGCAGCGAACTGAGCTACTTCGCGGGCGGGCGAAGCTTGGCGACGGCGCCGGCCGTCGCATTCGGTGTGGCTGTGTTGCCCCAGCTCGTGCGCACATAGTTCGCCAGGTCGGCAATCTGGGTGTCGGTGAGCTGTGACGCAAAAGACGGCATCGGGATGTATTTGCCCTGCGCCGGAATGCCGCCGAGCACCACCTTCAAGATGTCGGCCGGGTCGGGCGCAATCACCGCGCCGTTGCCGGCCAGCGGCGGGAACACGCCGGGCAGGCCGCGGCCGCCGGACTGGTGGCAGCCGGCGCAGTGGTCGAGGTAGAGCGTCGCGCCCTGGGCGCGCGTCGGGTCGGGTGCGGCCTTGGCGGTGCGCAGCGACGAGTTCACGGGGATCGATTTCAGGTACTCGCCCATGGCGGCCAGGTCGGCATCCGACAACTGGCTGGTGCTGTTCTTCACGACCTCGGCCATCGGCCCGAGCGCGGTCGTCTTGCCGGTGACGGCGCCGGTCTTGAGATAGGTCGCGATCCCGGCCGCCGTCCAGCCGCCCAGGCCGGTGTGCAGGTTCGACGACAGGTTGAGCGCGAACCAGCCGTCGATCGTCGCCCCGGTGTAGGCCTTGTCTTTCTCGATCCCGCCCAGCAGGTTGCGTGGCGAGTGGCAGGAACTGCAATGGCCCAGCCCTTCGACCAGGTAGGCGCCGCGGTTCCACGCCGCCGACTTGGCCGGATCGGGCTTGAAGCTGCCTTCGTTGAAGTACAGCTCGCGCCAGACCATCATCGACCAGCGCTGGTTGAAAGGGAAGCTCAGGTGGTTGATCGTGACCGGGTTCGACACCGGCGCCACCGTGCGCAGGAAGGCGAAGATCGCGTCGCTGTCCTGGCGTGTGACCTGGGTGTAGAAGTCGAATGGCATGACCGGGTACATGTCTTGCCCGAGCTTGTTCACGCCGTCGTGCATCGCGCGGTAGAACTCGTCGGCCGACCAGCGGCCGATGCCGGTTGCGGCATCCGGCGTGATGTTCGGCGCGAGCAAGTAGCCGAACGGCGTGTCGAGACGCAAGCCGCCGGCATACGGCGCGCCGCCCACGGCGGTGTGGCACGAGATGCAATCGCCCGCGAGGGCCAGGTAGGCGCCGCGCTGCACCGGGTCGTTGCTCGCCGCCGGCGCGGTCGGGGAGGGCGCTTGCGCTGCGGCCGCGCCGAGCAGGGCGCACCAGCACAGTGTCATCGCCAACAGGTTGCGGGTCGATCGCGTTCGGCTCATGGACGGCACCTGTGGTGAGCGGTTGACGACGGCGATTGTAAGGACGCGGCGGCAGGGCAAACGACGGGGCAGGGCGCCGCGGATTGATGAACAATACGCCCCGAGGCAAGCACTGCCGGCGCGTCACCGAACGCGATCGCCCCCCCACAACCGGAGTTCCCGATGACAGGCCTTGCACGGCGTGACCCAGCGCCCCCGCGGCAAACCCCGCCGCGAGTGGCGCGTTCGGCCTGACCATGCAGGCCGCAGCACGCCGTGCGCTCGCCCGGGTCGGCCTGACCGGCCGCCGCAGCGCCGCCGCGGCGCAGGCGCGTCCGGAACTGATGGCGTGCGAAGAGTGCGATGCCGTCTACACCCGACGCCCGCTGGCGGCGGGCGAGGTCGCGCGCTGCTCGCGCTGTGCTGCCGTGCTGGGCAGAGGGCACTTTCTTGCAGTTGATGGCCAGTTGGCGCTGGCGTCCGGTGCGCTGGTGGTGTTTGCCCTGGGCAACGTGACCGACATCGTGACCCTCGACCTCGGCGGCGTGCGCTCGCCGGTGACGCTGTACGAAGCGGTCTGGGCGACCTGGGTCACCGGCGAACGGATCGTTGCGCTACTGGCCGGCGCCACCGCGATCGCGTTTCCGCTCGCCGTGATCCTGCTTCGCATGTACGTGTTGACGCCGCTGGCGATGGGGCGGCGAGCGCGCGGCTTCGTGCCGGCGATGCGCGCGCTGCGCTGGGTCGGCCGCTGGAGCATGGTCGAGGTCTTCATGGTCGGCACGCTGGTCGCGGTGGTGAAGCTCGCTGGCCTGGCCAGCGTCGTGCCCGGGGTCGGCATCTTCTCGTACGCCGTGCTCACGGTGTTGCTCGCCGCCACCCACAGCGCGGGCCTGCACGGCCTGTGGCAGCGCGCTGGCGAGTTGCCGTCATGAGCGCGCCGGGCCGCCCCAAGAGTGGATACCGGCGTGCGGCGCACGAAAGCACGTGGGTGAACGAGCTGGCGTCGCCGACCCAGGTGCCGACCGCACGCGCGCGCGGCCTGATCGGTTGCGAATGCTGCGGGCTGGTCAGCGCGGCGCCGGCGGCGGGGGTGTCGGCACGCTGCCCGCGCTGCGGCTTCGCGCTGCATGGCCACAAGCCGGAGTCGCTGCAACGCGCCAGTGCCTATTTGCTCGCCGCCGTGGTGCTTTACGTGCCGGCCAATACCTTGCCGATCATGATCACCTCGAGCGTGATCGAGGGCCGCGGCAGGCACACCATCTTCGGCGGCATCATCGAGCTCTGGCACACCGGCTCGTGGGACCTGGCCCTGATCGTCTTCATCGCCAGCATTGCGGTGCCGATCCTGAAGATCGCCTCGCTCGGGCTGCTCATCCTCACCGCGCGGCGCCGCTCGCGCTGGCGGCAGGCGGAACGGGCCAGCCTGTACCGCCTGGTCGAGACGGTCGGCCACTGGTCGATGCTCGACGTGTTTGTGGTCGTCTTGCTGGTCGGCATGGTGCGCTTCGGCGCCGTGGCCAGCATCGAGCCTGCCGCCGGGTTGCTGGCCTTCGGCGCCGTTGTCGTGTTGACCATGCTCGCCTCGTCGAGCTTCGATCCCCGCCTGATCTGGCCCGAGCCTACTGCCGATGACTGAGCCGCAAATTCCCGCCGAGCCTGAAGGTGCCGCGCCGAGCTACCCCGAGGCGACCGTCGTGCGCGGAAAGAAAACGCGCCTGTCGCTGGCCTGGATCGTGCCGATCGCGGCGATCGTGGTCGGCGCCGTGCTGATCGCGCGCACCGTGCTGCAGGCCGGCCCCACGATCACCATCACCTTCCGCAATGCCGAGGGCCTGGAGGCCGGGCGAACCGAAATCCGCTACAAGGAAGTGGTGGTCGGCAAGGTCACCAAGGTCGGGTTGAGCCCCGACCGCGAACGCGTCATTGCAACCGTCAAGCTGGACAAGAGCGTCGAGAACCTGGCCGTCGAAGACACCCGCTTCTGGGTCGTGCGCCCACGCATCGGGCTGGCTGGCGTGAGCGGCTTGAGCACACTGTTTTCGGGCTCCTACATCGGCCTGGATGGCGGCGTCGCCGAGGAGTCCCGGCGGTTTTTCACCGGGCTCGAATCACCGCCGTTCCTGCTTCGCGGCGAACCGGGGCGCAGTTTCGTGCTGTCGGCCCCCGACCTGGGCTCGCTCGAGGTCGGCTCGGCGGTGTACTACCGGCGCACCCGGGTCGGCAGGGTGGTCGGCTTCGCGCTTGACCCGGCCACCGACAGCCTCTCGGTGCAGGTGGTGGTCGATGCGCCCAACGACCGGTTGGTCACGAGCCAGACGCGGTTCTGGAACGCCAGCGGTATCGACCTGTCGATCAACGCCAGTGGCCTGACGCTCGACACCCAGTCGATCGCTTCGGTGCTGGTGGGCGGCGTGGCCTTCGCCAACCCGGCCGATGCGGCCTCGGCGCCGTCGGCGGTCGGCGGCGATCGATTCAAGCTGTTCGCCAACCGCAAGGCCGCGCTGGCGCCGCCGGACGGCGAGCCGCAACTGATCCGGATGGTGTTCGAGCAGGCCCAGCGCGGGCTCGTGGTCGGCGCGCCAGTGGACATGCTCGGGGTCGAGCTCGGCAACGTTCGCAGCGTGACGCTGCAGCACGTGTCCAAGAGCGACAAGTACCCGGTCGAGGTGGTCGCCGAAGTCTTTCCGCTGCGGCTCGGCGGGGTGCGGCGCCAGTTCACCGCGCCGCCCAGTGCGGGTGAAACGGAGAACGCGCTGTTCATGAAGCGCCTGGTCGAAAGCGGCTTGCGGGCGCAGGTGCGCACCGGCAACTTGCTCACTGGCCAGCTCTACGTTGCGCTCGACTTCGACCCCAAGGCATCGAAGGCGTCCCTCGATCCCCGTACCAACCCGCCGACAATTCCCACGATCCGGGGCACCTTGAGCGATCTCCAGCCGCAACTGGCCGAGATCGTCGCCCGCCTCGGCAAGGTCAAGTTCGACGAGATCGGCAGCGGCTTGCAAGACACGCTGCGCAGCGCGGGAACGGCCAGCGACGGCTTGCGCGACACGCTGGCGAGCGCCAATGCAGCGATTCGGCAGTTGTCGCCCGAGGCCCAACGCACGCTCGCCGACGTGCAGAAAACACTCACCTCGGCCCAGGCCGCGCTGGCCAACCTCGACCGCAATGTGCTGCAGGGTGACGCACCGTTGCAGCGCAGCGTGGAGCAGACGCTGCTCGAAGTGCAGCGCGCCTCGCAAGCCTTGCGCGTGCTCGGCGACTACCTGCAACGGCACCCGGAATCGCTGCTGCGCGGCAAGCCGGCCGACGCCGAACCGACCCAACCCTCCGAGAGCCGACGATGAGCAGACGATTCGCGGGTCTTGATCCCCACCGCGGCGCAGCCACAGCAGGCGCCTGCTTGGTTGCCGCGTGGCTCGGCGCCTGCAGCAGCCTGCCAGCGCCGGTGTTCCACAGCCTCATGCCGGCGTCCACCGTCACCGGGCCGCGGGTCTCGGCCGCCGGAGCGGTAGCCTGGGAAGTATTGCCGGTCACGGTGCCGGCGCAAGTCGATCAGCCGCAATGGGTGGTTCAATCCGTCGATGGCAGCCTGGCCGTACTGGAGCAGCAACGCTGGATCGCGCCGCTGAGCGCGGAGATCGGCGCTGCGGTGGCCGAGCGGCTGACCCAGATGGTTGGTGCACCAGCGGCGGCAAGTTCGGTCGCGAACGGCAAGCAATGGCGCGTTCGTGTCGAGGTGCAGCGTTTCGACGCGGCGCCGGGGCGCGAAACGCGGCTGGAAGCTCGGTGGTCGCTGCGCTCGGCCGTCGACGGGGCGCCGACGCTGAGTTGCCGTGGCGAGTTCGTGCAGGCGGTTTCGGGCACGGGCTACCTTGCGCTCGCCAAGGGGCACCAGCAAGGCGTGGCCCAACTCGGCGATTCGATCGGCCGGGCGCTCAAGGCCATGAGCGCGGGGCAGCCGGCGACGTGCGAAGGATAGAGCGAGAGACAGTGATCGGTGGGCGGCGAAGCGCCTGCGCTGGCTGCCGACAGTGCCGCCGGAGCAGCGATGCGGCACCAGGCCCACAGCCTCACCACGCATCCTCTTTACTTTACATAATATACATCGTAGCAAGTACAAAGCAGCGGCTCGGGCCCAACTGTGTCGCCCGAAATCAGGCGTCGTCGGGTTCTGCCTGCGAGTCGATGGCGTTGTCGAACGCATCCAGATCGGTGCCGGCGCGGGCGATCAGCGGCCGGTCCAAAGGCCGGCACACACGGCGCTGAAGCCGGGCAAGACGGTCCGACCGCTCCATCGCCTGGATCACGCTCTGCGGGTCCATCATCAGCGCAAAGGGGTCGGATACCGGGTGTTGCTTGTCCATGACGAACTCCTTGAGTTGTTGCCTTTCGACACAGCCAACTCTAGGCGCGGCGCCCGGCGCGCCTAGTCGGCGCAACACCAATCCGCGTGTCAGGCAAAGCCTGACACGGCGCGGCCCGCGTCGACCTCAGGGCTTGGAGAGCTGCGCGGCGAGCGAGTCGCGACCGGCGCCCTGGGCGTGATCGGCGGCAGTCAGGTTCAAGTCGCTGGTCCGCGCCCGGTCGGCGCCTGCGGCCAGCAGCAGCATGACGCTGTCTTCCTTGCCGTAGCGGGCCGCCATCATCAGCGGCGTGGTCCGGTTCGGTGACTCGGCATCGACGACTGCGCCGCGCTCGAGCAGCAAGCGCACGATCCTCGGCTCCGGGCCGGTGGCTGCGTAGTGCAGCGGCGTCCAGCCGGCTTGGTTGACCGGCGCCCCGCGCGCCAGGAGGCGCTGGGTCCAGTCGAGTTGGCCCTTGAGCGCCGCCATCATCAGCGCCGATTCGCCGGCCGGGTTGACCAGGCCGACCTGCGTTTCGGGCCGCGCAATCAGGGCTTCCGCAACCGCCAGGTTCTCGCCTTGCAGCGCGAGGATCAGCGCCACCTGGCCCTTCGGATCGCGAGTGTTGGGGTCGAAGCCGCGCTCCAGAAGCGCGCTCACGGACCGCCCGTCGTTGCGCTTGACGGCCACGAAAAAGTCATCATACGCACCGGCCCGTGCTGCAGAACAGTAAGCGATAACAAAGAGATAGGCTGTATATCTAATCCAGTTTCTCATGATTTGGATCTCAGCTGGGGCGGATTGACACGGGCGAACAAGCGCTCGAAATTGGCCGTAGTCGCCTCGGCGACCCGCTCCACCGTGCAGCCCTTGAGTTGCGCGAGTTGGTCGGCGACGAGCGGCACATACGATGGATTGTTGGTGCGGCCGCGGTGCGGCACCGGCGCCAGGTAAGGGCTGTCGGTTTCGATCAGGCAGCGGTCGAGCGGCACGAACTTCGCCACGTCACGCAGATCGGCAGCATTGCGAAACGTCAGGATGCCGGAGAAGGAAATGTAGAACCCCAGGTCCAGCGCCGCGCGGGCCACCGCTGCGGTTTCGGTGAAGCAGTGGAACACGCCACCGGCGGCCGAAGCGCCCTCCTCGCGCAGGATTGCCAGCGTGTCGTCCGAGGCGCTGCGGGTATGGATGACGAGCGGCAAGCCGCTCTCGCGCGCGGCCCGGATGTGAACGCGGAAGCGATCGCGTTGCCAGGCCATCTCGTCGACGCTGCGGCTGTTGAGGCGGTAGTAGTCGAGCCCGGTTTCGCCGATCGCCACGACCCGCGGCTGCTGCGCCATCGCGACCAGGTCGGCCAGGTTCGGCTCCTGCACGCCCTCGTTGTCGGGGTGGACGCCGGCGCTGGCCCAGAAGTTGTGGAACCGGTTCGCCAGCGCGAGCACCTCGGGAAACTCCTCCAGCGTGGTGCAGATGCACAGCGCCCGATCGACGCGCGCCGCAGCCATCGCGGCGCGGATGTCGTCGATCCGCGCGGCGAGTTCGGGGAAGCTCAGGTGGCAGTGGGAGTCGACGTACATGCAGGGCCAGGCCACTTCGCCCGCAGGCTCAGGCAAGACGCGCGAGTGCTCAGATCGTCTGCGTCGGCTTGGCCGACGAGATCGAGGTGCCGAGGATCTCCTCGATCTTCAGTTTGAGGACGCGCGTCTTTTCGTCGCCCGGAAAGCGGACACCCACGCCCTGGGTTCGTCCGCCCGAGGCATTGGCTGGCGTGATCCAGGCGACCTTCCCGGCCACCGGGTAGCGCTGCGGGTCATCGGGCAGCGACAGCAGAAGGTAAATGTCTTCGCCGAGCCGGTAGTCCCGCGTCGTCGGAACGAACAGGCCGCCTTCGGTCAGCAGCGGCATGTAGGCTGCGTAGAGCGCGCCTTTTTCGCGGAACACCAACTGGATCACGCTCGGCCGCGCAGCCGTGGCAGACACTGCGTTGGCGGGGCCCCGGGCGCTGGCTTCAGTCATCGTGCCGAGTGTACCGAATCGGTTTGCGGGTGCTTCGGGCGCGGCAGCTCGCCGGCCAGGGCATCCCTGCCTTGCAGCACCAGCGCCTCGACCATCACGTCCGCCTTCCACGGGTGGTCGGCGTGGCGCGCGATACGCCGCAGCGCCTGGCCCCAATCGGTCAGGCGGCGCAGGCTGCTGGTCGCAGGCACGCTGCCGGCCGGAAAGAACCGCGGCGCAACGCCGCAGGCGCCCAGCATCGCGTCGTGACACAGCTTTTGCAGCGACTCGATCAACAGCGCCAGCGGGAGACGCGACAGCGCCATCGAGTCCCCCGCCGCCACCAGCGACGGCAGGCGGGCCCAGAGCGCGCCGTCGAGCCCGAGTGCCTGGCGCTCCAGCGCTGCCAAAGGCTGGCCACCACTGCCCGCCAGCAACACGGCTGCATCTGCCAGCCCGGCAGCAGCCAGCCAACCGGCCGCCTCGGCAGGGTCAGGCGCGGGCAGCGCCACGGCATGGCAGCGGCTGCGTACCGTCGGCATCAGCGACGCCACATCGCTGCAGGCAAGCACGAAGCGCTGGCCGCCCTGCGGTTCCTCAAGCAGCTTGAGCAAGGCGCTCGCTGCGACCTGCGGCAGGCGCTCGGCGGGGTGGATCACGACCACCTTCAGTTGCCCGCGGCCGCGCGTCAGCGACGAGAAGACGATGGCCGCCCGGACCTGGTCGACCGAGATCCACTCGCTCGGCTTCTTCTTGCCCTCGGCCGATTCCGGCTCGTCGGTTTTCTGGCGCCAGCCGAGCTTCAGGTGCAGGGCGTCGGGCATCAACACGCACAAGTCGGGGTGGACTTGATCGGCCGTTGCGAGGTGGCAGCTCTCGCAGTGGCCGCAGGCCAAGCCTTGCGGGCGCGCCTCGGCAGGCGTTTCGCACAGCCAGGCCCGTGCCAGCGCAATCGCGAACTCGAACTGCCCTCCTCCTTCGGCCCCGTGAACCAGCAACGCATGGCCGCGTTGCGAGCGCAGCGCCTCGGCCAGCGGCGCGGCAAGCCACGGCAAAACGGCCGACGCTGCCGGCGCGGTTGCGGCGGGCAGGGTCGAACTCACCTGCCGCGCCCTTGCAGCACCTGCGCAACCTGCGCCGCCACCAGGGCTGGCGCGTGCATCGCGTCGATGCGCTCGAAGCGCGCCGGGTCGGCCAGGGCGCGGGCGCGGTAGCCGCCGATCACGCGCTCGAAGAAGGCCACGTCCTGGCGCTCGAAACG
>JANOVJ010000105.1:0-3148 GCA_031417295.1 bacterium
GGCGGCGCCCGCCCTGCCGCGCCGGTCGGGCTGGACCGTCGGTGTGCCGCGCGCGTACCCGTGGGCCGTGCCATCGGAGAACGCGCGACGCGCGGTCGATCAGGCCGCGCGCGCGTGGCAGGCCGCCGGCGCGACGATCCGTGCCATCGACCTGCCGCCCTCTTTCGCCGAACTCGACGCGGCGCACGCGGCGATCCAGGGCTGGGAAGCGACGCGCGCACTCGCTGCCGAGGCTGCACGCCGGCCCGACGGCCTGTCGCCGTTGCTCCGCGACTACCTTGAACGGTCTGCCACGATCGACGCTGCGGGCTATGCGCGCGCCCAGGCGATCACGGCCGATGCGCGCCACCGCGGCGCCGACGGGCTGCGGCCTTGCGATGTGCTGCTGACCCCGAGTGCGCCCGACGAAGCGCCGCTCGGCTTGCTCTCGACCGGCGCGTCGAACTTCAATCGGGCCTGGACCCTGCTGGGTGTACCGTGCGTGAACGTGCCCGGCCTGCTCGGCTCGAACGGGGCGCCGATGGGCGTGCAGCTCATCGGCGCGGCAGGTGCCGACGCGCTGGTGCTGCAGGCTGCGGGTGCCCTCGAAGACGCATTGAAAGCTCATCCCGCCCGACCATGACCTTGCCTACCGCGAACCGAACCACCGCCGATGCCGAGCCCTGGCGTGTCGGCATTCTCTTCTCGCGCTCGGGCGTGATGTCGATCTCCGGGAGCGAACACTTCTTCGGCACGGTGCTCGCGATCGAAGAGATCAACGCCGCTGGCGGCGTGCTCGGCCGGCCGCTGGAGCCGGTCGCGCTCGACCCGAAATCCGACCCGGTCGAATACCGGCGCCTGGCCGACCAGCTGCTGCTCGACGAAGGCATCAGCGTGATCTTCGGTTGTTCAACGTCGTCGTCGCGCAAGGCCGTGCTGCCGGCGATCGAGCGACGCAACGGGCTGCTCTGGTACTGCTCGATGTATGAGGGTTTCGAGTTCTCGCCGAACGTGATCTACACCGGCGCGGCGCCGAACCAGAACAGCCTGCAACTCGCCGCCTGGCTGTTGCGCGAGGGGCGCAAGCGCTGGCACCTCATCGGCTCCGACTACATTTATCCGCGCGAATCGAACCGGATCATGCGCGACGTGGTCGAGGACCATGGCGGTGAGATTACCGGCGAGGTTTACCTGCCGTATGAAGCGAACACCGGCGCGATTGGACGCGCGGCCGAATCGATCAAGGACGCGCGGCCCGACGTCGTGTTCAGCACGCTCGTCGGCCGGCCCGGACGCGAGTTCTACAGGCTTTACCGCGAACTCGGCATCGATCCACTGAAGACGCCGATTGCCAGCCTGACGATGGGCGAAAGCGAGGTGAAGGCGATCGGCCCCGAGTTGTGCGCCGGTCACTTGACCTCGGCGACCTATTTCGCCTCGATCAAGACGCCGCGCAACCGACGTTTCGTCACCGCCTTCCGCGAGCGCTTCGGCGCTGCGGCGACGGTCGGTGTGTGGGGTGAGGGCGCTTACAGCCAGGTGCATCTGTTCGCACGGGCGCTGGAGCGCGCCGGCACGCTCGACACGCAACTGCTCGTTGCCGCTTCGCTGCAGGTGCGCTTCGATGCACCGTCCGGTGAGCTGCGGCTGGACGCCGACAACCAGCACGCGTGGCTGCGGCCGCACATCGGCCGGGTGCGCGCCGACGGCAGCTTCGAGCTGGTCTGGCGATCGAGCGAAGCGATTAAGCCCGATCCGTACCTGACGATGTACGGCTGGCCCGACATGTCGAACGAAGCCGCTGCCGGCTGAGGCCTGAGGCGATGCCCAGCGGGATCAAGCGCCTGTTCGACGAGTTGCGTGGCACCTCGGTCGCGGTGATCCATCCACCGGGGGCAGAGTGCAACGTGCTGCTCGATCAGTTGCGCCGCATCGGCTGCCCGGTGAAGTCGCTCTGGCCCTATCCGCCGGCACCGCCCGCAGAGGCCGACGTGATCTTCGTGCTGGTGCCGGCCGAGCGAGGCAGCGAGCCGCTCTGGAGCGGCGTCGACTCCGATGCGGTGGTCATCGCGCTGGTCGAGTACGAGAACCCGACGGTGCTCAAGGGCATCCTCGATCTGAACGCGCAGGCGGTGCTCAACAAACCGTTCCGGCCGACCGGCGTGCTCAGCACCCTGATCCTCGCGCGTTCGACCAAGGGGTATCAGGACCGGCTCCTCAGCAAGGTCAAGAAGCTGGAGGAAACCCTGCGCTCGCGGCGGGAGATCGAACGCGCCGTGAAGCTGCTCGCCGAGCGGCAGGGCGTGACCGACATCCAGGCCTATGAACAGATCCGCCGCCAGGCCACGGTCAAGCGCATCGCGATTCTCGAAGTGTGTGCGGCGATCAACAGCGCGGGGTCGGTGCTGGATGGGTTATGGCCGCTCGAGCGTTAGCGATCACGCCAAGTAGGCGCACAAATCCCTGGCTTGCTGCAAATGCGCATCTGATTCAGCGACATTCCTTACGAGGCGTTTGACGGCAATGGGGCGGCAACGCCGGAAAGCGACCTTCGGATGTTCTTGTTTGACCGCGGAGTTGCCGCAGTCGTCTTTGGGACAACGCTAACGACCGCTGTCCTCAGCTGTGATTTGCTCGGCTTCCTCCGCGTGAGTCAAGTTCCAAGGGGGAGCGGCCGCTCGGCGGGAAGATCGGCACTGGCTCCTCTGGGTCGATTGTCGACCGCCACTCACCGCCGATGAATGGCCGTTCGGCAGCCTGTTTCGGGCACTCGATCTCGAAGAATTGGCCGCCGGGTCCCGGCCGACAGCGCTCCCTTGAGCACTGAGCGTCCTGCCGTTCGCATCGTCCGGAATACGGTCAGCTCTCGCGCATCAACGCCTCGATGTCGTCGGCCCGCACCGGCACGCCGCGGCTGATCAGCTCGCATCCATCAGCCGTGACGAGCGCGTCGTCCTCGATCCGGATGCCGATGTGCCAGAACTTCTCGGGCACGCCCTCGGCGGGGCGGACGTACAAGCCGGGCTCGATCGTCACCACCATGGCCGGCTGCAGCACGCGCGACGGCTTGCGAACGACGGTGCCGCCCAGCGTGTCGGGTTGCTCGACCGGCACCTCTTCCAGCGCCAGGTATTCGCCCACGTCATGCACGTCCAGGCCGAGCCAGTGG
>JANOVJ010000106.1:0-5613 GCA_031417295.1 bacterium
GGCAGCAACTCTTCCAGCCGGTCGAGGCGCGCCTTCAGGGCGTCCATCCGCTCGTTCGAGATCGACGCCGTCTTGGCGGTGAAGGCCGCAGCAAGCGAGTTGTTCAGGGTCTGCACGTGCTCGTCCTGCTTGTCCTGCGGCACGCCGGCGTCGGCCATGCCTTCGCGCAGGGTTTTCAGCAGCGGCGGCAGGCGGCGGATCACGTCGGCGCGTTCTTCGCGCGAGACCTTGGCGCTGGCCGACCAGATCAGGTCGGCCGCAGCGCGCTTCATCGCCTTGGCGGCTTCGCTCTGCACGCCCTCCTTGACCGCCGTCATCGCCAGCACGTCGGCCCAGACATGGAACAGGAACTCGCGCACGCCTTCTTGCACCGGCATCTCGTTGAGCATCTTGCGCAGCTCGATCGTGTACTGGATCGCCAGCGTCTCCCGCTGCTCGATCTGCTGCGCCAGTGAGACGCCCTTGCGCGAAGCCTCGTTCTCGTTCTTGAAGTAGTGCTCGAGGAATTTCTCGAACTCGGTCAGCACGGTCTGGAAGACACGCCGCCCGGTGTCCGGGTAGGCCTCGACGACCTGCACCACGCGCTTGATTTCTTTCTCGAGCGCGTCGCCCACGGCGCGCGCAGTGGCGTCGAAGCCCATCACGCAAGCGCCCATCCGGTCGATCAGGCGCCGCGCCGGGTGGTCCACGGTGGCGAAGAAATCGGGCTCCGTCACCGCCACGCGCAGCACCGGCATCTGCAGCCGCGCGAACCACACGCGCACCGCCGCCGGGATGCGGTCTTCAGTGAGGATGCTCTGGAACAGCAGCGCCACGATCTCGATCGTCGCCCGCTCCACCGGCGTGGCCGCAGCCTGCTTCAGCGCCTGCTTGCGCTGGTGCAGTTCCTCCAGCAAGGCGGGCGTGCTGACCGGGCCGGCCGCCGTGCGGCCGGTGGCCGAGAGCCGCCGCTGGATGCCCTGCTGGGCGTCGTCGATGGCCGACTTCAGGCCCGGCGAGGCGGGCATGGTGCGCGTGGTCGAGACGAACTCGGGCAACTGGCGCGCGATCAGGCGGTTGAGCCGACCGAGCACCGCGCCGGCGTGGTCGCTGGCGCGGGCGAGCCCGCTTGAGCGCGTCATCATCCGGGTTTCCTCGGCCACCCGTTGGCCCCGGCCGCTCACCGCGCCGTGGCTGCCAAGGCCCGTGGCGGCGCCCGTGGTGCCCCCGCCCGTGCTGCCGCGGGCGAAGCCGGTGCTCGCCGCGCCCGAACCGCCTGAACCGACCAGGCCGGTCGCGCTGCCGCCCTGGGCATTGCGCGAGCGGCGGATGAACGGGCGCAGGTCGACCTCGGGCAGCACCCGCTGCTGCACCAGCCAGCGGTTGATGTCGTGATAGGCCTCTTCGGCGCAATGCGAGAACTCGTCGTGCAGCGCGTGTTGCAGCAGGCGCCAGGCCTCGTGGTCCAGCCCTGCGCTCTGCCAGGCCGCGGTGACGATGCGCGCCAGCACATGCGGCCGCAGCACGTCGTTCGGGTCGAGCTCGTCGTGGCGCTCGAGCGACAACATGCGTGAGCGCAGGTCGGTGAACTCCCAGGAGGCGCGGTCCATCATCGACAGCGCCAGCCGTGAACTCAGGATCTCGCCCTCGATCGTGTCGTTGTCGACCAGCGACATGTTGGCGGCCCGGCCCGAAGGCAGCGGCAGGTCGCCAACGCGGGACGCCATCACCACCCCGCTCGCCAGTGCGCCACGCAGTAGCCGCGTCATGCCCGCCAACCAGGCCGGCGCGGCCTTCTGCAAATCGGTGACGGCGTCACGGCGCTTGTACTTAACCGCCGGCTCGGCCGCCTGGTCGAGCATCAGGCGGGCGCCGTCGGTGACCGACTGCACCACCCCGGGCACGCCATTCAACAGACCCTCGACGTAGGACCGTCGCGCCTTGGCGGCGAGGGCGATCGGATCGGCAGCGGTCGCCATGAGGGGGTGTCGGACGGGGGTCAGGATGACGGTGAACGACTCTACACCACCGCCCCGGAATTCGGGTCGTCGGGGTCGATGTCGCGCGCCGTGGGCTTGATCAGGTCTTCGCGCTTGACGCCCAACCACATCGCGATGGCCGCGGCCACGAACACCGAAGAGTAGATGCCGAACAGGATGCCGATCGTCAGTGCCAGCGCGAAGTAGTGCAGCGTCGGCCCGCCGAAGATCAGCATCGAGAGCACCATCATCTGCGTCGAGCCGTGGGTGATGATGGTTCGGCTGATGGTGCTGGTGATCGCATGGTCGATCACCTGCTCGGTGTTCATCTTGCGAAAGCGCCGGAAGGTTTCGCGGATCCGGTCGAAGATGACCACCGATTCATTGACCGAATAGCCCAGCACCGCCAGCACCGCCGCCAGCACCGAGAGCGAGAACTCCCACTGGAAGTAGGCGAAGAAGCCGAGGATGATGATCACGTCGTGGAGGTTGGCCACGATCGCCGCGATCGAGAACTTCCACTCGAAGCGAATCGCCAAGTAGGCCATGATGCCGGCGATCGTGACCGCCAGCGCCAGCGCGCCGTCACGGGCCAGTTCGGAGCCGACCTGCGGGCCCACGAACTCGCTGCGCTGCAGTTTCACCGGCTCGGCGCCATTGGCGGTGCAAACCGGCTTGCTGATCGATTCGCCCTTGTCGCTCACGACCTGCTGCGTCGCGACGGTGCCGCCTTCGGCCCGGCACAGCGCGTCGAACACCTGCGTGACAACTACCGCCTGCTTCACGTCGCCGCGTATGGGCAGGCGGATCAGCACGTCGCGCGGCGTGCCGAATTTCTGCACCTGCACCTCGCCGAAGTTCAGGCCCTCGACCGTGCTGCGCACCTTGCCGATGTCGGCCGTCTGCGCGTAGTCCGCCTCGATCACGGTGCCGCCGGTGAACTCGATCGACAGGTGCAGCCCGCGCGTGGCGAGGAAGAACACCGCGGCGGCGAAGGTGATGAAGGAGACTGCGTTGAAGATCAACGCATGGCGCATGAACGGGATGTCGCGCCGGATTTTGAAGAATTCCATGTCGTTTCCTCGGGTCCGGGTTCAGGCCTTGACGGCGGGCGGGGTGCCCATGCCATCCGGCCGCCAGACCTGGCCGATCGAGACTTCCTTCAGCTTTTTCTGCCGCCCGTACCACAAGTTCACGAGCCCGCGCGAGAAGAACACGGCCGAGAACATCGAGGTCAGGATGCCCAGGCAGTGCACTACCGCAAAGCCGCGCACTGGCCCGGAGCCGAAGGCCAGCAAGGCCAGGCCAGCGATCAGCGTCGTGACGTTGGAGTCGATGATGGTCGCGAACGCCCGCTCGTAGCCGGTGTTGATGGCCGTCTGCGGCGCGGCGCCATTGCGCAGCTCCTCGCGCACCCGCTCGTTGATCAGCACGTTGGAGTCGATCGCCATGCCCAGCGTGAGCGCGATGGCGGCAATGCCGGGCAAGGTCAGCGTGGCCTGCAGCATCGACAGCACCGCCACCAGCAGCAGCAGGTTGACGGCGAGCGCGATGGTCGAGAACACACCGAACAAGCGGTAATAAACCATCATGAACAGCGCGATCGCAAAGAAGCCGTAGATCACGCTGTTGAAGCCCTTGGCGATGTTCTCGGCGCCCAGGCTCGGGCCGATGGTGCGCTCTTCGATGATCTCCATCGGCGCGGCGAGCGACCCCGAGCGCAGCAGCAGCGCAGTGTCGTTGGCCTCCATCGTGGTCATCGAGCCGGAGATTTGCACCCGCCCGCCGCCGATCTCACTGCGGATCACCGGCGCGGTCACGACCTCGCCCTTGCCCTTCTCGAACAAGACGATGGCCATCCGCTTGCCGATGTTCTCGCGCGTGATGTCCTTGAAGATGCGCGAGCCCTTGTCGTCGAGCGTCAGGTGCACGGCCGGTTGCTGATGGTCGTCGAAGCCGGCTTGGGCGTCGCGCAGGTTCTCGCCGGTCAGCACGACCTGGCGCTTGACGACGATCGGCCGCGCGCCGCGTTCGATGAAGCGCTCGCTGCCGAACGGCACCGCGCCGCTGCCGCCGGCCGCCGCGGCGGCCTCGGTGCTTTCGTCGACCATGCGGACTTCGAGCGTCGCGGTGCGGCCGATGATGTCCTTCGCCTTGGCCGTGTCCTGCACGCCCGGCAACTGCACCACCACCCGGTCGGCGCCCTGCTGCTGGATCACCGGCTCGGCCACGCCAAGCTCGTTGACGCGGTTGTGCAGCGTGGTGATGTTCTGCTTCAGCGCGGTTTGCTGCACGGCCAGTGCGGCGGCCGGCTTCAGGCTGCCGCTGAGCAGGAACTCGGAACCGTCGGGCGTTTCCGTCCACGCCATGTCGGGCAGCATGTCGGCGAGCAGGCTGCGCGCGGCGGTGAGCGTTTCGCTGTCGCGGAACCGCACCACCACCGTGTTGCCATCGCGCGAAATGCCGGCATGGCGGATGTTCTTGTCGCGCAACAGGCCGCGGATGTCGCCGGTCAGCGCCTCGGCCTTTTTCGTCAGCGCCGCCTTCATGTCGACCTGCATCAGGAAGTGCACGCCGCCGCGCAGGTCGAGCCCCAAATACATCGGCATCGCGCGCACCGCGCTCAGAAACGCGGGCGATCGCGACAGCAGGTTCAACGCGATGATGTAGCTCGGCTCGGCCGGGTCGGGGTTCAGCGCCCGGGTCAGCGCGTCCTTGGCCTTGGCCTGCAGGTCGGTGTCGGCGAAGCGGGCCTTGACCGAATTGCCGTCGAACTGCACGAAGTCGGCCGTCAGCCCGGCCTGCTTCAGCACCTGCTCGACGCGCTGCGCGAAGGCCGCATCGAGCTTGAGCGTGGCCCGCCCGCTGGACACCTGCACCGCCGGCGCCTCGCCAAAGAAGTTGGGCGCGGTGTAGACCAGGCCCACCAGCAAGGCGACCACCATGATCGCGAATTTCCACAGGGGATAGCGGTTCATCACGCCTCTCTTGGCTTGTCTTGGCTGTTCGGGGCCGGAAGGGCCCGCAGCGCGAAGGCCGGCAGCGTCTGCGGCCGGCCCGTTGGGCGACTATCGGCCCGCCGCGAACTTACTTGATCGAGCCCTTGGGCAATACCTGGGAGACGGCGGTGCGCTGGATCTGGATTTCCACGCCGTTGGCGATCTCGACCGTGAGGAACGATTCGCCGAGCTTGCTGACCTTGGCCAGCAGGCCGCCAGCCGTGACGATCTCGTCGCCCTTGGCCAGCGCGTCGATCATCGCCTTGGCTTCCTTCTGCCGCTTCATCTGCGGCCGGATCATCACAAAGTACAGCACCACGAACATCAGCACCAGCGGCAGCATGCTGGTCAGGCTGGTCAGCGGCGAGTCGGACGCGGTGGCGGCCGGGGCGGCCTGGGCAAAAGCTTCGGAAATGAACACGGCTTGATCCTCTTTGGCAAGCGCCTCAAACGGGCGCAAACAGCCAATGATTGTAGTAGTCGGCGCCTTCCGCGGCGCCCGGCCCCGCCGTCAACGCCGCGGCGCCCGGCCGCGGGCCACCTTCAGCAGCAATTCGATCAGCAGCGCGCGTTCGGCGTCAGACAGCATTCGCAGCGATTCGTTCTCCATCGTCGCCGCGATCGCCTCGGCCTGCGCCGTCAGCGCGCGCCCGGCG
>JANOVJ010000107.1:0-1764 GCA_031417295.1 bacterium
ACGCCCTGGATGCTGACGGCGAACATGCCGGCGTAATCGGGTTTCATGCCGTGCGGCGCGACGAAGTCGGCCAGGCAACGGTTGGGGCGTATCACGCCGTCGATGACGGGGCGTTCGCTTTGCAGGCGCAGGCCGTGCCAAACCATCACCGGAGGCTCGCCGCGCGACTCGTCGGCATAGAAGGCGATGTCGTCGTCAACGACGCTGTTGGCCGGGTACAGGCCAACGACACCATGCGCTTGCAGCCAGCGGCCTTCGATCAGCCGCTGCAACATGCGCTTGGCATCGCTGAAGACACGGGTGGCCTCGGTGCCGACGACATCGTCGCGCAGGATCTCGGGGAAGCGCCCGGCCAGATCCCAGGTCTGGAAGAAGGGCGTCCAGTCGATGTGGGCGGCAATCTCGGCCAAGTCAACATTGCGCAGCTCGCGCCGGCCGATGAAGGTCGGCACGGTGGGCGCGTAGGCGGCCCAGTTGATCGGAGTCTTGTTGGCGCGCGCCTGGGCCAGGCTGACGAGCTTGACGGCCTTCTTGTTGGCATGCTGCTCGCGCACGCGAACGTAGTCGGCGTTGAGCTCGGCGATGTACTTGGCCGCGCGCTCGTCACTGAGCAACTCGCTGCACACGCCGACGCTGCGCGAGGCATCGGGCACATAGACGACAGGCCCTTCGTAATGCGGCGCAATCTTCACGGCGGTATGCACCCGGCTGGTGGTGGCACCGCCGATCAGCAGCGGAATCTTCCGGCTGCGAAACCAGTCGTCGCGCTGCATCTCGGCCGCCACGTGCTGCATTTCTTCGAGGCTCGGCGTGATCAGGCCCGACAGGCCGATGATGTCGGCCCCTTCGGCCTTGGCCATCGCCAGGATGTCGCGGCAGGCGACCATCACGCCCATGTTCACAACCTCGAAGTTGTTGCACTGGAGCACGACGGTGACGATGTTCTTGCCGATGTCGTGCACGTCGCCCTTGACCGTGGCGATGACGATCTTGCCCCTCGCTTTCGCCTCGCCCCCGGCGTCAATCAGGAGCTTCTTTTCCTCCTCGATGTAGGGCAGCAGGTGGGCCACCGCCTGCTTCATCACGCGCGCGCTTTTCACCACCTGGGGCAGGAACATCTTGCCCTGGCCGAACAGGTCGCCGACGACGTTCATGCCGGCCATCAGCGGGCCCTCGATCACGTGCAGCGGGCGCCCGCCTTCGGCCTTGATGCGCTGGTAGACCTGCTCGGTGTCGTCGACGATGAACTCGTTGATGCCGTGCACCAGCGCATGGGCCAGCCGCTCATCGACCGGCTTGGCGCGCCAAGCCAGCTTGGCGGTGTCGTCCTTGGCCAGGCCCTTGGCGCTCTCGGCGACTTCGATCAGCCGTTCGCCCGAATCCTCGCGCCGGTTCAACACCACGTCTTCGACCCGCTCGCGCAGTACCGGTTCCAGGTCGTCGTACACGCCAACCATGCCCGCGTTGACGATGCCCATGTCCATTCCGGCCTGGATCGCGTGGTACAGAAAGACGGTGTGGATCGCCTCGCGAACCGGGTCGTTGCCGCGGAAGCTGAAGCTCACGTTCGACACCCCGCCACTGACCTTCGCACCCGGCAGGTTTTGCTTGATCCAGCGCGTCGCGTTGATGAAGTCGACCGCGTAGTTGTTGTGCTCTTCGATCCCGGTCGCGATGGCAAAAATATTCGGATCAAAAATGATGTCTTCGGGCGGAAACTGCGCCTCTTTGAGCAACAGCTCGTAGGCGCGCGTGCAGATTTCG
>JANOVJ010000108.1:0-2757 GCA_031417295.1 bacterium
GTCAAGATCAGCAGCTACACCCGGCACCACGTGAACATCACGATGACGCAGGCCAAGGCGGTGAGCAACTACACCAACTCGATCCTCGCCAACCTCGAAGTCACCGACGATGGCTACGAAGAAGCGATGCTGCTCGATGCCTCCGGCTTTGTCTCCGAAGGCGCGGGCGAGAACCTGTTCGTGATCAAGAACGGCGTGGTCTACACCCCCGATCTGTCGGCCGGGGCGTTGAACGGCATCACCCGCAACACGGTGTTCTCGATCTGCGCCGACCTGGGCTTGAAGGTCGTTGAAAAACGCATCACCCGCGACGAGGTCTACATCTGCGACGAGGCCTTCTTCACCGGCACCGCGGCCGAGGTCACGCCGATCCGCGAACTCGACCGGATCGAACTCGGCGCCGGCTCGCGCGGCCCGATCACAGAAAAAATCCAGAGCGCGTTCTTCGACATCGTCAACGGCCGCAACCCGAAGTACGCCTAGTGGCTGACCGGCGTCTGATCGTCATGAGCCGACAAGCTGAAACGATCGAAGTCGTGGCCAAGGACCTTCAAGGCCCGGGCGTCGTGTTCTGCCCGAACCCGAAGATGGCCCTGTGGAGCAACCACCCGAAGGTGTTCATCGACGTCGCCACCACGGGTGAAGGCAAGTGCCCGTATTGCGGCGCGGTCTATCGCCTGAAGGCCGGGGAAAAGGTCCACGCCCACTGATGACGGCCCCAAGCTCACTTCGTTTCGCGCCTTGCAGGCCGCGCCGGGCCAGTGGCCCGGCCCTTCGCCAGGCACTGAGAGCCCAACGGGCTCTCAGAGTCCGGGCTCAGCCCCCGAGGGGCGCTCAGGCCGCTTGGGAGCGGCCCGGCGCTGCCTGAGCCCGACGCTGCTGCTGCGATGAGCCTCCACAGCTTGGTCATCGCCCCGCAGTGGATCGGCGACGCGGTGATGAGCGAGCCGCTGCTGGCGCGGCTTGCCGAGCGTGGCGAACTGCTGACGGTGGCCGCGCTGCCCTGGGTCGCGCCGGTGTACCGGGCGATGCCGCAGGTCGGCGCCGTGATCGAGTTGCCGTTCGCGCACGGCCGCCTCGACTGGCCCGCGCGGCGGCGCGTGGCGCGCGAGCTGCGCGGCCGCTTCGATGCCGCCTATGTGCTGCCGAACTCGATCAAGTCGGCGCTGCTGCCGTGGCTGGCGCGCATCCCGCTGCGTGTGGGCTACCAGGGCGAAGGGCGCTGGGGGCTGTTGAACCGGCGCATCGCCAACGTCGAGGGCCGACCGCCGATGGTTGCCTACTACAGCGCCCTCGCCAGTGAGCCGCCGCAGCGCGACGAGCGGCCGCGCCTGCGGTTCGATGGCGCACGGCTGGCTGCCGCAACAGCCCATGTCGGCGTCGAGCCGGGCGCCTACTGGGTGTTCGCGCCGGGCGCCGAATACGGCCCGGCCAAGTGTTGGCCGCCGGCGCACTTTGCGGCCCTCGCGCGTTTGCTCCACACCGATGGCGGCCTGCCGGTGCTGCTGCTCGGTTCGGCCAAGGAGGCCGCGCTGTGCAAGGCCATCGCGCAGCAGGCCGGCGGCGCGTGCGAGGTGCTGGCCGGCGCCTTGCCCCTGATCGACGCGATGGCGTTGATTGCCGCAGCGCGCGGCGTCGTCAGCAACGATTCGGGGCTGATGCACGTGGCCGCCGCTTTCGGTGTGCCGCAGGCTGCCGTGTTCGGCTCGACCAGCCCCGAGCACACGCCGCCGCTGAACCCGAACGCGCGCGTGCTGTGGCTGAAGGAAGAGCTGCAGCTCGACTGCGCACCCTGCTTCGACCGCGTCTGCCGCTTCGGCCACACACGCTGCCTGACCGAGCTCGCCCCGACCAGGGTGCAGCAGGCCTTGGCGAGCGCGCTCGCCTGAGCCCTTCGGCGCGCAACAATCCCGCGATGCTGCCCGCGCACGATTCCCCGCCGCCGCTGCAGGCCGAGCCGCGGGTCCGCGAGGCACTGGCCGGTGCTGGCACCTCGGTCTGGGAATGGCACATTGACTCCAATCTGCTGAGCGACCTCGACGAAGGCACGGCCATGCTCGGTTACGCGCCGGGTGAGGTGGCGCCCACACAGGCCGCATGGACGGCGCTGATTCACCCCGACGATCGCCACGCCAACGATGCCGCCTACGACCGCCATGCCGCTGGCGAGACCGACGTCTACGAGCACGAGTACCGCATCCGCGCCCGCGACGGCTCGTGGCGCTGGATGGCGGAGCGCGGCCGCATCGTCGAGCGTGCGCCCGATGGCCGGCCGCTGCGGATGCTGGGCACGCAGACCGACATCAGCGAGCGCCGCCGCGCCGAGGGGGCTGCGGCAGAGCTGGCCGAGCGGCTGCGCAAGATCGCCCGTCACGTGCCGGGCGTCGTGTTCCAGTTCCTGCGCACGGCCGACGGCGGCGGGCGCTTCCCGTACGTGAGCGAGCGTTGTCTCGAAGTGATTGGCCTGGCCCCCGAGCTGCTGATGAGCGATGCGGTGGCGATGCTGCGCCGGACCGAACGCGCCGACCGCGAACGTGTCGGCACCTCGATCTTGCGTTCGATGAAGACGCTGCACCCCTGGCACTGCGAGTTCCGCCTCCACCGCCCCGACGGTGCGCTGCGCTGGCTGCGCGGCAGCGCCACGCCGCAGCCCGAGGGCGCCGGCGCGGTGCTGTGGCATGGCTACATCGAGGACGTGAGCGAGCGGCGCGAGCTCGAACAGGCGCGGCTCGCCCGCAGCACCGCCGAGGCGGCCAA
>JANOVJ010000109.1:0-13979 GCA_031417295.1 bacterium
CGCGAGGAGGTGCAGGACCAGCGTCACGTCATCCCGGCGCTGCGCTTTGCGGTCGATGCGTACGTGAACTTCGCCCGTCGTGCGCCGTGGCAGGAAGCGGTGTGTTCGTCGCTGACCGAACTCTTCGCGCCGGAGATCCACAAGCAGCGCCTGGCCACCTGGCCCGAGCATTACCCCTGGATCGACAGCGAAGGCCTGGCCTACTTCCGCAACCGCGTCAGCCAGGCGCGGCGCGACGTGGACCAGGGCCTGGCGGTCACGCTGGCCCACTTCACGACCCGCGCGTTGCAGGAACGCGCGCTCGAGGTGCTGCAGTTCAAGCTCGACATCCTGTGGGCGATGAACGATGCGATGGCGTTGAAGTACGGAACTCCCGCATGAGTGATTTGAGCGTGAACGTCGTCCCGCGCATCGGCCACGGCTTTCGCCTGCAATGGGAGCCGGCGCAGGACTGCCACGTGCTGCTGTACCCCGAAGGCATGGTCAAGTTGAACCAGAGCGGCGGCGAGATCCTGAAGCGCTGCGACGGCCAGCGTAGCGTCGGCGCCATCGTGGCCGAACTCGAGCAGGCCTTCTCGGCCACCGGGCTCGAACGCGAAGTGCTCGGCTTCGTCCAGATTGCCGCCAAGCAGCGCTGGCTGGAATGGGCCTGATGAGCATGGAAACCACCACCGCCGCCGCCCGCCCCGGCCCGCCGCTGTGGCTGCTGGCCGAGCTGACGTACCGCTGCCCGCTGCACTGCGTGTTCTGCTTCAACCCGGTCGATTTCGCGCAACAGGAAGGAGAGTTGTCGACCGAAGACTGGTTCAAGGTGCTGCGCCAGGGGCGCGAACTCGGCGCGGTGCAACTCGGGCTTTCGGGTGGCGAACCGCTGGTCCGCGACGACCTGGAACTCATCGTCGCCGAGGCCGCGCGGCTGGGTTTCTACACCAACCTGCTGACATCCGGCGTCGGCCTCACCGAGGCCCGCGCGGCGGCGCTGAAGGCGGCCGGCCTGGAGCACGTGCAGTTGTCGTTCCAGGACTCGACGCGCGAGATGAACGACTTTCTCTCGCACACCAAGACCTTCGAGCTGAAGAACAAGGTGGCCCGCATCATCAAGAGCCAGGGCTGGCCGATGGTGATGAACGTGGTGATCCACCGCATGAACATCGACCACATCGACCGCATCATCGGCATGGCAGCCGAGCTGGGTGCCGAATACCTGGAGCTGGCCAACACCCAGTACTACTCGTGGGCGCTGCTGAACCGCGACCAGTTGCTGCCGACGCACGAGCAACTGCGCCACGCCGAGGCGGTGACGAACCGCTGGCGCGAGAAGCTGGGCGACACGATGCGCATCTTCTTCGTCGCGCCCGACTACCACGACGGCAAGCCGAAGAAGTGCGTCAATGGCTGGGGCAGCATGTTCCTCAACATCGCGCCTGACGGCACGGCCCTGCCCTGCCACACCGCGAAGATGCTGCCGGGGCTGGCGTTTCCGAACGTCAAGCAGCATTCGCTGCGTGACATCTGGTTCGACTCGGAGGGCTTCAACCGCTACCGGGGTACGGGCTGGATGAAGGAGCCATGCACGAGTTGCGAGTTTCGTGAGGTCGATCTGGGCGGGTGCCGCTGCCAGGCTTACATGCTGGCGAATGATCCGGCGGTGGCTGATCCGGTGTGCGTGAAGAGCCCGCACCACCACCTCGTCACCGATGCCGTGGAGCGCGCGGGCGCTGCGCGGGCGCAAGAAGCCGCGGTGCATCCGCTGATCTTTCGCGATCCGTCGAATTCACGCCGATTGAGCGCTCTGCAGCCTGGCGGCGCCCCCGAACCCGCCGACCCGCTGACGGCTTGAGCCATGGCCTCGGCGGACGAGAGCCGAGCCTGATTCACCAGTGTGGCGCGCGCTTTTCGATGAACGCCTGCACGCCTTCGAGCGCCGCGTCGTCCATCATGTTGCAGGCCATCGTCTGCCCGGCGTCGTCGTAGGCCGCGGCGATACCGGTCTCCAACTGGCGGTAGAACAGCGCCTTGCCCATCGCGACCGCAACGCGCGGCTTGGCGAGGATGCTGGCGACGAGCTGCTCGATTTCGGCGTCGATCGCATCCGGGGCGGCAACGCGATTGACGAGCCCCTTCTCCAGCGCCTGCGCCGCGCCGATGAACTCGCCGGTGACGAGCATCTCGAACGCCGCCTTGCGCGACAGGTTGCGGCTCAGCGCCACACTCGGCGTCGAACAGAACAGGCCGAAGTTGACGCCGCTGACGGCGAAGCGGGCGTCGCTGGCGGCCACCGCCAGGTCGCACATCGCCACCAGTTGGCAGCCCGCCGCAGTGGCGATGCCCTGCACGCGCGCGACCACTGGCACCGGCAGCCGCTGCACGCTCAGCATCACCTGTGTGCACTGGGCGAACAGCGTTTCGTAGTAGGCCAGCGACGGCGCGGCGCGCATTTCCTTCAGGTCGTGGCCGGCGCAGAAGGCCTTGCCGGCCGCGCCGATGATGACGGCGCGCACCGTCTCGTCGCGCGCCACGGCATCGAGTTCGGCCCGTAGCGCGGCCAGCATGCCTTCGGACAGCGCGTTGAACGAGGCCGGCCGGTTCAAGGTCAGCGTGACCACACCTCGCGGGTCGCGCCGGGCGAGGACGAAGGGGGCGTCGTTGTTGAGCTGGCTGTGGTTCATCGCTCGTTGCTCCATCGTCAATCGATCGCGCTGGCCGACTTCGCCCGCTCACGCAACACGAACTTCTGGATCTTGCCGGTCGAGGTCTTCGGGATCGCCTCGAAGCGAATCTCGCGCGGCAGCTTGTAGCTGGCGAGCAGGCCCTTGCAATGCGCCACCAGATCCGCCGCCGTGACGCTGGCGCCGGGCTTCAGTTCGACGAAGGCCAGCGGCGTCTCGCCCCACTTCGCATCGGGCCGCGCCACCACCGCGCAGGCCATCACGGCCGGGTGGCGGTAGAGCGCGTCTTCGACTTCCAGCGAACTGATGTTCTCGCCGCCGGAGATGATGATGTCCTTGCTGCGGTCCTTGATCTTCAGGTAGCGGTCGGGCTCGATCACCGCCAGGTCGCCAGTGTGGAACCAGCCGCCCTCGAACGCCGCGGCGGTGGCGACCGGGTTCTTCAGGTAGCCCTTCATCGCAATGTTGCCGCGGAACATGATCTCGCCCATGGTCTGGGCATCGGCCGGCACTTCGGTCATGGTCTCGGCGTTCATCACCGTCATGCCTTCCTGCAGCGGGTAGCGCACGCCCTGGCGGCCGTTCAGGCGCGCTTGTTCCGACAAACTCTCCGTCGCCCAACTGTCGCGCTTCACCGCCACCGACGCCGGGCCGTAAACCTCGGTCAGCCCGTAGACGTGGGTGATGTCGAAGCCGAGCTCGGCCATGCCTTCGATCATCGCCGCCGGTGGCGCGGCGCCGGCCACCATGCCGCGCACTTTCTGCCGCCCTTCGCCAGAGAGCCCGGCGCGTTGCTCAGCCGGCGCGGAGAGCAGCAGGTTGTGCACGATCGGCGCGGCGCAGTAGTGGTCCACCCGGTGTTCGCGCATCGCGTCGAGAATGGCCTGGGCATTGACGCCGCGCAGGCACACGTGCGTGCCGCCGAGCATCGCCACCGTCCACGGAAAGCACCAGCCGTTGCAATGGAACATGGGCAGCGTCCACAGGTAGACCGGGAAGTTCGGCATCGTCCACGTCGCCGCGTTGCACACCGCATTCAAGTATGCGCCGCGGTGGTGCGTGACCACGCCTTTCGGGTCGCCGGTGGTGCCCGAGGTGTAGCTCACAGCGATGGCGTCCCATTCGTCCTGCGGGCCGGGCAGCACCGGCAGTGGGTCGTGCGCGGCGAGCAGCGCTTCGTATTCGTGCACGCCGAGCGTGTCGCCGGCGCCGGTGTATTCGCGGTCGCAAACGTCGATCACCACCGGCTCGCGGCCATGCTCGGTCTTCAGGATGCGCAGCGCCTCGCGCATCGTCGGCGCGAACTCGCGGTCGGTGATGAGCACGGCGGCCTCGCAGTGGTTCATCTGCCAGGCCAGCAGCGGTGCATCGAGCCGTGTGTTCAGCGTGTTGAGCACCGCGTTCAGCGCCGGCACCGCGTAGTGCACCTCGACCATCTCGGGCGTGTTGTGCAGCATGGCGCTGACGGTGCTGTTGCGCGCGACAGCCAGCGCGCTTAGCGCGGCGGCGAGGCGCGCCGAACGGTCGCGGGTCTCGGCCCAGGTGTAGCGTCGCCGGCCGTGGATGACTGCCGGCAGGTCGGCGAAGACTTCGGCACTGCGTTCGACAAAGCTGACCGGAGACAAGGCCGTGAAGTTGGCGGCGTTCTTGTCCAGGTGCTGGTCGTAGATGCTGGGCATTTCAATGTCTCCATCGTTGGGCTGGGCAAAGGCGCGTGCTCTCCTCGACCAGAAAACCCAGCGGTGCAACGCGGCAGGCGGTGCCCGTTGGGGGCGATCTGTGGGGCGGCGAGGAGCCGAGGCTTTCAGTCGGCGCAAGGCGTCGACCGGCCCAGTGTGAGCCCCCAGCGGGCACCGCCTGCCGCGCCGCCCCGAAGCTGTCGGAAAGCGGACACCTGCCAAACTCAGCATCGGGCCAAGCCCCACCCTTCAGCGTCGAGCCAACGCAGCTCCGATTCACATCAAGCTCCCGTCTTCGCAAGCGCCTGGTCGATGTCCCAGAGGATGTCATCGATGTGCTCGATGCCCACCGACATGCGCACCATGTCCGGCAACACGCCCGCTACGAGTTGCTGGGCATCGTCAAGCTGGCGGTGCGTGGTTGAGGCCGGGTGGATGACGAGTGTGCGGGTGTCGCCGATGTTGGCCACGTGGCTCATGAACTGGGCCGCTTCGATGAACTTCACGCCGGCTGCAGCGCCGGCTGCGGCGCCCGCCACTGGTGATTTCACGCCGAACGCGAGCAAGCCCGACGCGCCGGGCGCACCATCGACAGCACGCATCTGCTTGACCACCAGCCCATGCTGCGGATGGCTGGCCAGGCCGGGATAGTTGACCCAGCTCACGTTCGGGTGCGCGCTCAGGAACGCCGCCACCTTGCGCGCGTTGGTGCAATGGCGCTCCATGCGCACCGGCAGTGTTTCGACGCCCTGCAGGACCTGCCACGCACTCATCGGCGACAGCGCTGCGCCGTAGACGCGCAGCGTTTCCATGCGGGCGCGCATCGTGAATGCGAAGTCGCCGAAGGTCTCAAGGAACTTCACGCCGTGGTAGCCGGGCGAAGGCTCGGTCATGCCCGGAAACTTGCCGTTGTCCCAGGCGAAGTTGCCCTGCGGCTGACCGCTTTCGACGATCACGCCGGCCAGCGTGGTGCCGTGCCCGCCGAGGTATTTGGTGGCCGAGTGGACGACGATGTCGGCGCCGAAGCGCAGCGGGTTGCACAGGAACGGCGACGGCACGGTGTTGTCTACCACCAGCGGCACGCCATGGGCGTGGGCGATGTCGGCCACGGCCTGGATGTCGAGCACGGTGAGGCTCGGGTTGCCCAGGCTTTCGGCGAACACGGCGCGGGTGTTGGGGCGCATCGCTTCGGCAAAGGCGTCGGGCCGCGTGGCGTCGACAAAAGTCGTCTCGATGCCGAACTTCTTCAGGTTCACCGCGAGCATCGTCACCGTGCCGCCGTACAGCGCGCCGGCAGCAACAACGTGGTCGCCTTGCTGCAGGATCGTCATCAGCGCCATCGCTTCCGCCGCCATGCCGCTGGCCGATGCCACCGCCGCGCGGCCGCCTTCGAGGGCGGCGACTCGTTCTTCGAGGGCGGCCACGGTCGGGTTGCTCAGCCGCGAGTAGACGTTGCCGAAGGTCTGCAGGTTGAACAGCGCCGCCGCGTGCTCGGCGCTGTCGAAGACGAAGCTCGTCGTCTGGTAGAGCGGCAAGGCGCGCGCGCCGGTGGCGGCGTCGGGAATCTGGCCAGCGTGGATGGCCAGGGTTTCGGGGTGGAAAACGTGGTCGGCCATGGTGACGTTCAGACCGGACGGCGGGCCGAGATCACGCCCGTGTTCACGCCCGCCCAGTGCAGGCCGCCGAACAGCCGCGCGTGCTCGATCTTCACGCAGCGGTCCATCACCGCATCGAGCCCGGCAGCGCGAACGAGCTTGTCGGCTTCCAGGTTCTTCACGCCGATCTGCTGCCACAAACACTTCGCGCCGATCTCGACGGCCTGGCGCGCGATCGGCAACACGTCTTCGGTGCGGCGGAACACATCGACCATGTCGACCGGGTGCGGGATCTCGGCCAGGCTGGCGTAGCAGCGTTCACCCAGCACCTCGCCATCGTTCACAGCGTAGCGCGGGTTCACAGGCACGATGCGGTAGCCGTGCTGCCGCATGTAGCTGGCCGCGAAGAAGCTCGGTCGGTGCCATTCGGCTGAGAGGCCGACGACCGCGATCGTCTGGCAGCTTCGCAGGATGCGGCGCAGCGTGGTGATGTCGTCGGTCATGGTGGGCGGTGGCGGTGCTGTCGGGACGATACCGCACGCCGGCTGCCGCACGCCGCAGTGGAGCCGCCAATGCGGCTGCCCGCGCCGACCTGGGTTCCGGCTACACGCCCTCGCCCAGATACACCCGGCCTTGCTCTTTGATGCTGCCCCCGTACCGGCAAGTTGCGGCGGCAGCCAGACCTACCGCGCAGCCGCAATCTCGGCTTCCAGCTTTTCCGAAAGAGCAGCGGGGTACACAACCTCGGTCGATGCGTACGTACCACCGGCCATAAACAGCTCCATCACCGAGTTCCAGCGGTCGCGCCACGCTGCGGAATAGCTGCGAAACTTATCGACCTCGGCTGCCAGAACGGGGGACCGCGCAAACGGCTCGTAGGCCGTGAGCAGCGTGACGATGGCAACGTTGTTCTCCGCGAGCAGGTCCAGACGTTGGCGCAGACCGGCATGCTTCGGAACGCCGTCACGTCGAATCTTCGCGAGGTAGGCGACGAGGATCGTGGCGTCTTCTTCGGTGTACGGCGCGGCCTGCAGTTCCTTCAGCAAGGCCTGATTTTCCTGGATGAGTTTTGCCGCAGGCTGAAGCAGGCTCGCCACCAGACGCGCATTCGACGCCTGCAACTCGGTCCGCGCCTGGTTCCACGCCACGACAGAGGTGATGGCAGCGACGATCGCGACAGCCAGCAAAAACCGGGTTAGCTTGTTGTTCACGCTGGCTCCATCAACTCCGCGCTATCGCTCCGCCGCTGGCCAGGCTCGCTGAGCGAGCCCGCCACAGCGTCATTCGAAAGACGCTGAACAAAAGCCCCCGCAGGACGCGGGGGCGGAGAGCGGCAATCCGGTGACGCATGAAGCCGACCGACGGGTCGGCTTCAGCGGACACCCGGCTACGGCTTCTTGAACACGAACGTGGCAAACACGTCGTAGTAGCCCGGCCCGACCGTGATGACGCTGACATCGCCGAACGTAGCCACGGGCCCGGAGCAATCGGCCGAGCCGCCGATGTTGATCATCATGGGGGTGTAGGTTGGCGTGCTGGTCGAGACCTGGGTCGGTACCGAAGTGGGGAGCGCCCCGGTGCTGCCATCACCGTACTCGCAATAGTTCTGCGGTCCGCCTGTGGCGTAGTCTTGCCTCTGCATGAGAACGCGGGGATAGACATACACCGTCTCTCCGCTCGCGGTCGCAAGCGTTGCCGCAGAGACCGACAGCTCGCAAACGACGTGCGTGTCTCTGCAGGTGAAGCGGAAGGCACCGCCAGCCGTGTCCCCGCCGATGCCATTCGTCAGGTCGGCGCCCAGTGGTGAGCCGAGGCGGGTCGAATAGACCCCCCAGATCGAAAAGGCCCCAGCGACGCCACGCTTGACGTTCACCGCCCCAACGCCATAGGCCACAGGGGCATCGGCGCCAGCCGGCCCGGTGGCGCCTTGCGGCCCGGTAGCGCCTTGCGGCCCCTGCGGACCTTGTGGACCCGACGGGCCCTGTGCACCCGGCGCACCCGCTGCACCTTGAAGCCCCGTCGGCCCGGCCGGCCCCGGCAGCCCCGGCGTCCCTGCTGGACCGGCCGGGCCGGTTGGGCCGGGCGGGCCTGCGAGGCCGGCAGGCCCTGTGGGCCCTGCGGGCCCGGCGGGGCCGGTGACCGACCAGGTGAGACGCCTCTCGTTGGCTGTACAACGCTCGGTTCGCGAGACGATGCGGACCGAGTCGTCAGTGTTGTCCACGCAAGCATAGATGGTGGTGGCAGTGGCGTTCGCCACCGCTGGAACAACGCCCAGGGCCGCCAAAGCGGCGACCGTCAGAGCGGTATGCCGCCCAACCCTTGTAACCAACCGATGAGTCATTGAATGCCTCCTGTGTGTGGGTATGCGGAGAATGTGACTGCCTGCACCAACCGAATCGCAACGATCACGGCCTGTCGTGTCGGGAACTTGCGCCCAGGCTATCGGTGCCGACTCATCCTATGCTGGCGATGGACCTTCACCGCGCCCTCCCCCCACGTTGTGGGGGGAGGGCTGACACCGAGTGCAGACGCCGCTCGATCCGGTTCGGGTAACGACGTTTGCAGCGTGCTGCTGCCGATCAACGCAGGCGCTGCGGCGACAACACACGCGGGTCGACGCCGTGGCGGGCGAGCGGCTCGGAGACGCGCGCACCAAGCACCAGCGCCGCGGCAAGTTCGGACGCCGCCGCCGCGCTCTGAATGCCATAGCCGCCTTGCCCGGCCAGCCAGAAGAAGCCCAGGCAGGCGTCGTCCCAGCCGATCACCAACTCGCCGTCGCGCACGAACGAACGCAGGCCGGCCCAGGTGTGGGTCGGGCGGCGAATCTGCAGCGTGCTCACAGCTTCGATCCGGGCGATGCCCGTGGCGATGTCGAGTTCCTCCGGCTGCACATCGTGCGCGAACGTCGGGTCGGCATTGGCCGGCGAGCCGAGCAGTTGGCCCGCGTCGGGCTTGAAGTACCAACTCTCGTCGATCCCGATCACGCACGGCCAGCGCGACGTGTCCATGCCGTCGGGTGCCTTGAAAGTGAACGCACTGCGCCGGCGCGGCTCCAGGCCGACGGGCGCGGCGCCGCACAGCACCGCCACTTCATCGGCCCAGGCGCCGGCCGCATTGACGACCCGGTCGCAGCGCAGCGCGGTGCCATCGGCGAGGCGCAGTTCCCAGCCCGCAGCGGAGCGTGCGGCGGCGTGCAAGGCGGCCGCTGCCAACAGCACGCCGCCGTGGTGGCGCAGGCCGCGCAGGAAGCCCTGGTGCAACGCGTTGACGTCAATGTCCCGCCCGCCTTCGTCGAGCAGCGCCGCGTGCACGGCCTCGGGCCGCAGGCAGGGCACGCGGGCCAGTACCGCGTCGCGCCGCAGAAGCTGGAGTGCGGGACACATGGGCTGCAGCAACGCGCGGGTGGTATCGAGCAAGGCCTGCTGCGTCGGCGCCGCAAGGAACATTGCGCCGCGCGGCGACAGCAACGGCGCGTCGGTGAACGCGGGCGGCGGGTGCTCGTAGAACGCGCGGCTGGCGCGGGTCAACGCGCGAACGGCGGGGGGCCCGTAGCTTTCCTCGAACATTGCTGCCGAGCGGCCGGTCGAGTGATAGCCGGGCTGGGTCTCGCGCTCCAGAAGCACCACGCTCAACTGCGGCGCCAGGCGCCAGGCGAGCGATGCGCCGGCTATGCCGGCACCCACGATCGCGATGTCGAACCGGCGCTCATTGCTCATGGTCATTCGCCCCTACATTGCGGCTCAGGCCGCGCGCTTGAAACGAGGCTGCCGGCCGCTTGCGAGTCCTCAATTCTGAGGATGTGCGGCTTGCTTGAATGCTATTTGATTGCGCCTGGTTCCTTCGGCAGCACCCAGGAGAACACATGAACACAGTACATTTCGGCGCGCTCGGGCCTTGCTGGCAGTTGCCGGCGCTGCGCGCTCCCCTGCGTGGGCAGCCGAGCCCTGTGCAAGCTGGGACAACTTCAACGGCGTGACTGCGCTCAGTCCGGCGCGCTGGCAAGGCAGCGACCGCATTCTCCTGATCCAGAGCGGTGCCCTTCGGGTGGCCCAGCGTGACCTGGGCAAGCAAAGCAGCAATGCCGGCCCGCTCGGCAACAGTTGGGCAGCAAGATTCCTCCGTACGCCGTAGTCAATCCTGAGGAGGCAAGCTGGCGCCGAAAGCGTACAAGCGTCAGTCCCGCAACCCGTCAGTGAGGTAGATCATCATGGCCGAAGTAGACTCGCGGTCGAATTCGTTTGCTGATTTCTTTCGCATCAGGAGCGCCTTCATCATCGTCATCACGGGCTTGGCAATCTTCGCGCTGCTTGCCTACTTGTTGCCGGTCAAAGACGGGTGGAAGGCCTCGGAGGTCAACTCGCTTGTCGGCACTCTGACAACATTTCTCGGCACCGCAATCGGCGCGTTCCTGGGAGTACAGATCGGCGCTGCCGGCAAAGAGAAGTCTGACAAGCTCGCGAAAGAGGCGCTCGGCCAACTCGCACCAGACAAGGCGGCAGAAGTGTTGCAACGAGTTCAATGAGCATTGCCGCTTGTCCGATTGCGGCCTGACCCGTTGCACCCGCTGCCTTCGGCAGCGGCTTAACTCAAACGTTGGGACACGTACCTGACGAACCCGACCATGGTCCGGCAGCTGCGCGCCAATGTGACGGTCAGCGACTACGCCCTGACCACCTGCGCGACCCACCCTGCGGCGTCCAGCGTCGATGCGCGTCCGGTAGCCTTCGCCTTCGCCCGCGGAACCGACCCGGTCGTGCAGGGTGCGTACTCGGGCAGCGACGCCCAAGCCCCCTGGTACGCCTTGCGCGGCATCGGCACACGCACCAGCCTGGCGAACTGCCTCGCCGGCAACCGCACCGATGGCTTCATCGACGCCAAGTTCGACAGCATCAACGTGAACGCGTCGGCTGCGCCCTGATACGGAGCCAACGCCAAGGCCCGTGCCGTCGCCGACGGTACGCACCGGCAGCGAGAGGCAGGCTACACTTCCAGCTGTCAGGAGAGAGCAGGGGCGCGCGATGCGCCAAGGCCGCCGAAGGCGCAGGGGCAAGCCCTTAACGCTCAGGCAAAAGGACTGACAAACGTCTCCAGGCATGTGCCGACAGACGTTCCTCACTGGAGAGAGGCTGGCCCCGAGCCAGCCCACCGAAGGGGCAAGCGGCGTCTGAGTTTTCGGGGGCTGCCAATCTCTCAGGTAAAGCGGACAGCGAGGGCTCCACCCCACCGGCATACAGTGGGGTGCACCGACGCCCTCGATGAAAGTTCCGCCATGACCAACGCCGCCTCGCCCGCCCGTGAACTCCAGCGCACGCCACTGCACGCGCTGCACCTCGAACTCGGCGCCCGCATGGTCGGGTTCGCTGGCTACGACATGCCGGTCTCTTATCCCGGCGGCATCCTCGCCGAGCACAAGCAATGCCGCACCGCCGCGGCGCTGTTCGACGTGTCGCACATGGGGCAATTGCGGCTGCTCGGCGACGAGGCCGGCCGCGCGCTCGAAACGCTGGTGCCGGTGGATGTGCTGGGGCTGGGTTTGGACAAGCAGCGCTACGCGATGTTCACCAACACGAACGGCGGCATTCTCGATGACCTGATGATCACGCGGCGCGAGGGTGACCTGTTCCTGATCGTCAACGCCGGCTGCAAGACGGCCGACATCAGGCACCTGACGACGAACATCGGCCACCGCTGCACCGTGCAACCCTTGCCCGATCAGGCGCTGCTCGCGTTGCAGGGGCCGCGGGCCGTCATGGCACTGGCGCGTTTGAACCCCGGCGTCGCGGCGCTGACCTTCATGACCGGCGGCGCGTTCACGCTCGCCGGCACGCTGTGCTACCTGACGCGCTCGGGCTACACCGGCGAAGACGGCTTCGAGATTTCAGTGCCCGCCGCTGAGGCCGAAGCGCTCGCCCGCGCGCTGCTGGCGCAACCGGAAGTCAAACCCGCCGGCCTCGGCGCGCGCGACACGCTGCGCCTGGAGGCCGGGCTGTGCCTGTACGGCCACGACATCGACACCACCACCACGCCGGTCGAAGCCGGCCTGACGTGGGCGATCCAGAAAGTGCGCCGCGCCGGTGGCGAGCGCGAGGGTGGCTACCCCGGCGCGGGCGTCATTGCCGGCCAGTTTGCGACCGGCCCGTCGAACAAACGCGTCGGCCTGGTCGGGCTGGAGCGCGTGCCGGTGCGCGAAGGCGCGAAGCTCGCCGACGCCAAGGGCCACCCGCTCGGCCACGTGACCAGCGGCACGCTGGGGCCCACCTTCGGCGAGCCGATCGCGATGGCCTACCTCGCCGCCAACCACGCCTTGCCCAACCACGAGGTCTACGCCGACGTGCGCGGGCGCAAGCTGCCGATGCGCGTGCATGCGATGCCCTTCACGCCCCACCGCTACCACCGCGGCTGACCTGTTCTTCCACCCTCACTGCAAGGAGCCTCCCGATGACGACCCGATTCACCGCCGACCACGAATGGATCAACATCGAAGACCACGAAGCCGCGACCGTCGGCATCACGCTGCATGCGCAAGATGCGCTGGGTGACGTGGTCTTCGTCGACCTGCCCGCCGTCGGCGCCACGTTCAAGAAGGGCGAGGTGGCCGGCGTGGTCGAGTCGGTCAAGGCGGCGGCCGACCTGAACATGCCGGTCAGCGGCGAGGTGGTCGAGGTCAACGAAGCCCTGCGCAACGACCCCTCGCTTGCCAACACCGACCCGATGGGCAATGGCTGGTTCTTCAAGGTGCACGTCACCAACATGGCCGAATTCGACCAGCTGATGGACGGGCCCGACTACGACAAGCTGCTGACGTCGCTGTGATCGACCCACGCCGCAGCCCTGCACGACAACCCGATTGAAAGCACGCAAGCGATGTTGATGTCTGCCCACAAGCCGCTGGCCGAACTGGAAAACCCGAGCGAGTTCGTCGCCCGCCACATCGGGCCCGATGCCGATGACGAGGCGCACATGTTGTCGGTCGTCGGCGCGGCATCGCGCGCCGCGTTGATCGAACGCATCGTGCCGCGCAGCATCGCCCGCGGCGCGCCGATGCAACTGCCACCGCCGCTGAGTGAAGCGCAGGCGCTGGCCGAACTGAAGGCCATTGCGGCGAAGAACCAGGTGCTGAAGAGTTTCATCGGCCAGGGTTACCACGGCACGCACACGCCGGGTGTCATCTTGCGCAACGTGCTCGAGAACCCGGCCTGGTACACGGCCTATACGCCCTACCAGGCCGAGATCTCGCAAGGCCGCCTGGAGGCGCTGGTCAACTTCCAGACGATGGTGTGCGACCTCACCGGCATGGCCATCGCCAACGCCAGCATGCTCGACGAGGCCACCGCCGCAGCCGAGGCGATGACGCTGGCGCGGCGCAGCGTGAAGAACCCGAGCAACACCTTCATCGTCGCCGGGGACTGCCACCCGCAGACCATCGAGGTCATCCGCACGCGCGCCGCACCGCTGGGGCTGAGCGTGGTGCTGGCCAACTCGTCGCCGGAGTGGGACCGCCTGATCGCCGGCGGCGACTACTTCGCGGCGCTGGAGCAGCTGCCCAGCACCAGTGGTTCGGTCCACGACCTGCGCGAGGACGCCGCACGCATCCATGCGCACCAGGCGGCCCGGCAGACTGCGCTTCCACTCGTCGCGGCAGGCCATGAAGGCGGCGTGCGGGCCGCCGCCGCCCATCGGCACGCCGAAGCGCTGGCTGTTGCCGACGACGATGTCGGCGCCCCATTCGCCGGGCGGCGCCAACAGCGTGAGGGCCAGCAGATCGGTGCAGACGATGAAGGCGGCGTGTTTGGCATGCACGATGCCGGTGTCGGCGCGCAGATCATGAATCGAGCCGCTGGTGGTGGGGTAGCCGATAAGCACCGCGAAGTAGTCGTCGGCAGCCAGCAGTGCGTCCCACTCGGGCGCGGAGTTGGCGAGTTTGATGGTGATGCCCAGCGGCTCGGCGCGCGTGCGCACAACCTCGATCGTCTGCGGGTGGCAGTCACCTGCGACAACGATCACGTTGCCCTTGGCCTTGACGCTGCGCTTGGCCA
>JANOVJ010000110.1:0-1625 GCA_031417295.1 bacterium
GAATGTCCTTCGCCGGTCGCGCCTTCTTGAACCATGCGGCTGTTGCCTCGGGAGCGTCGGCGTCGATGCGTTCAGCGTTGGGTTTGCGCAGCGTCATACAGCGTCCTTTCACGTTTGTTTGCGCGCCGAAGGCTGATCACATGCACGGCGCGTGCGCGCGGCGTGAAGACCAGCATGTGCAAGTCGTCACCGATGAAGCCCATCGCCTGGAAGCGCTGCTCGGGATAAGCCTTTCGGGTGTCTTCGGCGATCAAGGCGGTGCTCCACTCGAACTGTTCGGCCAAGGCGAACGGGATGCCACGCTCGGCGATGTTGCGCTCGTTCTTGGCTGGGTCCCAGGTGAAGCGCATTGAATTATTGTACCCACGAGAATTAGAACATGATCCGCAAACTACTCTTCGTCCTGGCCGGCCTGCTGCTCGCGTTGCTGGTGGTCGTCGGCGCCAAGACGGCACTCACCTCATCGAAGCAACTCACCGTCGAGCCCGCCAAGCCGGTCGCCGTCGATGGCAACGCCGCTGCCGCACGTCTTGGCGCCGCCGTCCGCCTGAAGACCGTCTCGTCCGCCGACGACGCTGACCTGAACGGCCCCGAATTCCTCGCGCTGCACGAACACCTGCGCACCAGCTTCCCGAAGGTGCACGCGGTGCTGAAGCGCGAACTCATCGGCAAGTACGGCCTGCTCTACACCTGGGCCGGCAGCGACACCAAGGCCAAGCCGATCGCGCTGATGGCGCACCAGGACGTGGTGCCCATCGCCCCCGGCACCGAAGGCGATTGGCAGCAGCCGCCGTTCTCGGGCGTCATCGCCGACGGCTTCGTCTGGGGCCGCGGCGCGTGGGACGACAAGGGCAACCTGATGTCGATCATGGAGGCGGTGGAACTGCTCGCCACCGCGGGCTTCCAGCCGCGCCAGACCGTCTACCTGATCTTCGGGCCCGACGAAGAAGTGGGCGGCGTGCGCGGCGCGCAGCAGGTGGTCAAGCTGTTCAAGGAGCGCGGCGTCAAGCTCGAGTTCGTGCTCGACGAAGGCCTGCTGATCGTGCAGGGGATTCTGCCCGGTATCGAGCGGCCGATCGCGCTGGTGGGCGTGGCCGAGAAGGGTTTCCTCAGCGTGCAACTCGCCGCCAGCGCACCGCCGGGGCACTCGTCGATGCCGCCGCCGCAGGCCGGGCAGTCGGCGATCGGCATGATGAGCCTGGCGCTCAGCCGGCTCGAAGCGTCGCCGATGCCGGGTGGCATCAAGGGCGTGGCCAACGACATGTTCGAAACCCTGGCGCCCGAGATGAGCGGCGTGAACCGCGTGTTCCTGTCCAACCTGTGGCTGTTCAGGCCGGTGGTGGCGAGCCAGCTCGAAAAGGCCGCCAGCACCAACGCGATGCTGCGCACGACCACGGCGCTGACGATCTTCAACGCCGGCAACAAGGACAACGTGCTGCCCGGCCGCGCGAACGCGACAGTCAACTTTCGCCTGCTGCCCGGCGACAGCAGCGACGCGGTGGTGCAGCACGCCAATGACGCGATCGGCAACGCTGCGGTCAAGGTAGCGAAGGAGCCGGGCGTGGCCGAGGCCTCGGCGGTGTCGGCCACCGACGCGCCGGGCTACAAGGCGATCAACCGGACGC
>JANOVJ010000111.1:0-3793 GCA_031417295.1 bacterium
GGCACGATTTCGCAGCCGCTCGCGGCGGCGAGGCGCTCGAACAATTGCGCGTTGCTGATGTTGCGGCCACCGGCCACGTTGTAGATGGCGGACTGGCCTTGTGTGGCGAGTGCGATCAGCGCGTCGATCACGTCGTCGATGTGCACGTAGTCGCGCGCCAGCCGTGGCGACGAATCGACGGTCACGCGCGGATGCGGCACCGCGCCGGGCTCGGCCCGCGCCGCCAGCACGCGGCGCATCAGCTCGGGCAGGAAGCCTTCGGAATCGGCCGGGTCGCCCCAGACGCACGACAGCCGCGCCACCCGCGCCCGGCCGCGCCCGGCCACGCGGCACAGCGATTCGCCGAGCGCCTTCGACAAATCGTACAGATGGCGCGGGTTGTCGGGCGCGAGTTGCAGCACCAGATCCTCGGTCGCTTCGGCGCCGGCCAGGCTCTCGGCCAGGCTGTCATAGAGCCGCGTCGATGACAGGTAGACGAGCGAGTCGAACTGCGCGTCGAGCAGCACCCGGTTCAGCAGCGAGGCGTGGGCCTCGACGGTGTCGAACGGCCGCTGCGCGAAGTCGGCCGTGAGGCCGGCGCAATAGAACACGTGGCCGAGGTCGAGCCGCCAGAGTTGCGGGTCGTTGCGTTCGGGCACCCAGCAGGTCCAGCCATCGGCGCTCAGCCGCGCATGCAAGTGGCGGCCGACGAAGCCCTGGCCGCCGATCAGCGTGGCGTGGCGGTCTGGTGTCATTGCGCTCGGTCCCGGCGGCGGCGCTACAGCCCGCCCAGCGGGTGGTGCAGCGCCGGGTCCTTGTGCGCCAGCAGCTTGGGGCTGACGTTCTCGACCATCCGGTAGGCCGGCCCGGCCAAACGGGCGGCGTCTTGCACCGCCAGCATGTTGAAGCCGTGCGGCGGCCCGTCGAGGTAGACCTTGTCGATGGGCACCAGCTCGATCGGTTGCCCGCCCATCTCGCGGTGCGAGTTGAAGTCGCGCACCGCGAACAGCGTGTAGCCGAGTTCGGCCAGGTAGCGGCAGAGTTCGGTCTGCGCCAGGCCGCGGCTCCAGTCGACATAGTGGCGGTGGACCTCGAACACGACGTGCGGCCGGTCTTGCTGCAGCGTCTGGCGCGCACCGAGCAGCGCGGCGTGTTCGGCGCCTTCGATGTCGAGCTGGATCAGGCCGATCTTCAGGCCGTGGCGGGTTCGGTAGTCATCAATGCTGACCGTATCGAACCCGTCCTTGTCGCCCGGCGCGGCGTCGATGGCGTTGGCGAACGAGTCGAAGCCGTCGAGCTTCAAGCGCACGTCGCTGTGCGACCACAGCCCGCAGCGGTTGACGCGCACGTTGTTCAGCCGGTTCAGCTCGACGTTGCCGGCGAGCATCGCTGCCTGCTCGGTGTTCGGCTCGAAGCAGTGCACGCTGGCACCGGCCGGCACGTGCCGCGCGACGAGGATCGCCTGGTCGCCGAAGTAGGCACCGCCGACGATCACGTCGCCTCGAAGGTCGCGCGCAAGGTCGAGCAGCAGGCGTGTCGTCTGCGGCTCCCAGACATGGCTCGGGTGCTCGGCCTCGGCCATCACGAAGTCGCGTGCGATCTTGGTCCGGAACAGGAAGTTGAAGCGCGTGCCGTCGGCGAGTGTTTTCTCGTAGCGGTCGTCGTCGTGGTGCAGCGCATCGGCGATCGGGCCGGTCACGTCGTCGCGCACCGGGCCGGCGTAGTCGAGCCGCTGCTCGGCCTGGCGCAGCAGGGCCAGCATCGCGCTGCGCAGCACCGGGTGGCGGCCGAGGCGCTGCATCGCGCGCTGCAGGCGCGCGCCGTCGAGGTCGCGGGGGTCGTTGGTCATCATCGAGGCTCCTGAGGAATCGGGCTTACAAGCGGGCTTACAAGCTGAACCGCGCCACCAGATCGCGCTCGCGCACCATGTTCAGGTGGCCTTGCTCGAACAGCGTGTCGGTGATTTCGGCGTCGTCGTTGCGGTCGCTCACGAACACCAGCGTGTTGGCCAGACCGGTCGGCGAGGGCAGGGCGTCGACAAAGCTCACCGGGTGCTTCGCATTGCGCCGCAAGTACTCGCGCGCACCAGCGTCGAACGGGCCGACCGTGACCATCCGCTCGACGCCGCGGTTGATCACCGGGTCCTTCAACAGGAACTCGAGCATGGCCTCAGAGGCCAGCGTCGCCAGCGGCACCGGCAGCAGGTTCTCGTAGCCCATGCCCTTCATGCGCGTTGCGATGTAGTAGGTGTCGAGCGGGCTGCGCTTCCTGGCGTGGCGCAGCCGCACCGCCACCGACATGCGCACCGCAATCATTTGCTGGATGCGCAGCGCAAACCCAGCCCGTTCCTCGGCCTTGATCTGGTCGCCGGCGCGGGCCAGCATGTACTCCAACCCGCCGCGGTAACGGTCCCACGCGACCTCGACTTCCTCGTTGCCGGCCTGGCTGCGCTCGTCGTCGGCGAAGTAGCGCGTGATCGAGACGTAGAACGGCTCCTTCTGGATCAGCACCGCGCCCAGGCTCAGGTAGTCGGCGGCGTGAACGAAAGCGTAGAAGGCGTGCTCGTTGATGCGCGGCATCAACCGCTGCAGCGCGTCGCGGCGGGCGATGTGGACCTCGGGGAAAATGTGATGGCGCAGGATGTGGTCGAGCAGCTCGCCATGGTGGTCGCGCTCGACGCGCAGGTCGTGCGGCACGTCGTAGAACTGGCCCTGCTCCTTCTGCGCCACCAGATCGAACAGCTTCCACGGCGCGAACACGACCGCGATGCCCGGGTCGGCCTCCATCCGAGCGATGGTTGCCGCCACCTGCTCGCCGAGGATGCAGTCGTCGTCCGACAGGTACACCACGTAGCGGCCGGCGGCCTGCATCATCACGAACTGCACGTTCGGGAAGCAGCCGATGTTTTCGCCGTGGCGAACGTAGCGAATCGGCAGGTGCGCCTGGTAGTGGCGCACCACGTCGCCGGTGGCGTCGGGCGAGGCGTTGTCGGCAACGACGATCTCGAAGGCATAGGGAAAGCCGGCCAGCTGGTCGGCGAGGCTCGCGAACAGCGACTCGAGGTAGCGGCAGCGGTTGAACGTCGGGATGCAGAAACTGACGAGTGGCTGGGTCATGGGGGCGCCTGGCAACGGGGCTTTCGGTCGTGAAATTGTCCCGGCCAGCCCCGCGCCGCAAGGCCCGAAGTGCGCCCGTTTGACCCCTCAGTTTTCTTGTCACCGAGCCCGCCGCTGCGGGCGCCGTGTAGGAATTTGCCTGACACGGCCGTTGGAAGAAACTGGACTCAAGCGACAGAACTGGCCTGATGTTGCGGGCCGGGCACGATCATCACAATCGGTTGCACGTTGAGTCTCAAGTCGACGCCACAGCAGCCCAGCGAACCCGCAGACAACCCAAGGAACCCGCCATGAACGCCGACCAGATCCTGAGTGAAATCCGCGAAGCCAACCTTTCGTACCTGATGCTGGCGCAGAGCCTGATCCGCAGCGACCGCGAGCAGGCGCTGTACCGCCTGGGCATCTCGGAAGAATCGGCGGCGATGATCGCGCTGCTGGCGCCGTCGCAGATGATGAAGATCGCCTCCGGCAACACTTTGCTGTGCCGCTTCCGGATGGACGACGACATGGTCTGGGGCCTGCTCACCAACCACGGCAAATCGGCCGCGAACGAGGTGACGACGCGGCTGCACGCCAGCATCCTGATGGCCGGGCGGCACCAAGAGGCGGCATAGATGACAACCCCCGGTTCAGGCTGGAGCGCGGCGTACCGCACTCCAACCTGTACCACCCCCCGAGGGGGTGCCGGGCCGGCTTGG
>JANOVJ010000112.1:0-22510 GCA_031417295.1 bacterium
GCCGCAACGCCGCCCGCCCGACCCCGACCAGAACCGGCCCTTATGACGACCCCAAGACGCCTGCGGCGAGCCTGGCAGGCCGCCCCGGGCCAGAGGCCCGCCCCTACGCCAGGCACAAGCAGCCCGCTGGGGCTGCTTGAGTGGGCTCAGCCCCCCAAGGGGATCTCGGGCCGCTCGGGGGCGGCCCGGCGCTGGCCCGAGGCCTCGAACGGCAACAACCGCCCATGACTGAACTGAAAGACATCGAACGCGAACTCGGGAGCTTTCGCATGCGGCTCTTCGCCGCGGCGGCGTTCGTGTTGTTCTGCTTCGGCCTGCTCGGTGCGCGGCTGGTCTACCTGCAAATCTACAAGCACGACGAGCTATCGACCCAAGCCGAGAACAACCGCATCTCGGTCGTGCCGATCGTGCCCAACCGCGGCCTGATCCTCGACCGCAACGGCGTGATCCTGGCCGACAACTACTCGGCCTACACGCTCGAGATCACGCCGTCGAAGGCGGGTGATCTCGAGGCCACGATCGACGCGCTGGGGCAGGTGATCGACGTGCCCGCGCGCGACCGCAAGCGCTTCAAGCGGCTGATGGAAGACGGCAAGAGTTTCGAGTCGCTGCCAATCCGCTCCCGCCTCACCGACGAGGAAGTGGCCCGCTTCACCGCGCAGCGCTTTCGCTTCCCCGGCGTCGACATCAAGGCCCGGCTGTTCCGCAACTACCCGCTCGGCGACACGGCGAGCCACCTGATCGGCTACATCGGCCGCATCAACCAGGCCGAAAAGCTGGCCATCGAAGACACCGAAGACGCGGCCAACTACCGCGGTACCGAATACATCGGCAAGCTCGGCGTCGAGCAAAGCTACGAGGCCGAGCTGCACGGCGCGACCGGCTTCGAGGAGATCGAGACCACCGCCGGCGGCCGCGCCGTGCGCCGCCTGCAAAGCAACCCGGCCACGCCCGGCAACACGCTGACACTGGCAATCGACATCCGGCTCCAGGCGCTGGTGGAAGAACTCTTCGGCGAACGCCGCGGCGCGCTGGTGGCGATCGACCCGCGCAACGGCGAGATCCTGGCCTTCGTCAGCAAGCCCAACTTCGACCCCAACCTGTTCGTCGACGGCATCGACGCCGAAAGCTGGAAGGCGCTCAACGGCTCGATCGACAAGCCGCTCTTGAACCGCGCGCTGCGCGGCACCTACCCACCCGGCTCGACCTACAAGCCGATGATGGCGCTGGCCGCGCTGAGCCTGGGCAAGCGCACGCCGCAGCAAACCATTTCCGACCCCGGCTACTTCTGGTTCGGCAACCACAAGTTCCGCGACGACAAGGAGTTCGGCCACGGCTCGGTGGACATGTACAAGTCGATCGTCCAGTCGTGCGACACCTACTACTACATGCTCGCCAACGACCTGGGCGTGGATGCGATGCACGACTTCATGAAACCGTTCGGTCTCGGCCAACTGACGGGCATCGACATCCACGGCGAAGTCAAGGGCCTGCTGCCTTCGACGGCCTGGAAGCGCGCCGCCTACCGCAAGAAGGAACAGCAGAAGTGGTATGCCGGCGAGACCATCTCGCTCGGCATCGGCCAGGGCTACAACGCCTTCACGATGCTGCAGCTCGCGCAGGCCACTGCCACGCTGGCGGCGGCCGGCCAGCGCTACAGCCCGCGCCTGGTGCGCGAGGTCGAGAACTTCGAGACCCGGACCCAGCGCCGCATCTCGGGCCGCGCACTCGACCCGGTGGCGCTCGACCCCGAGCACGTGGCGTTCATCCACCGCGCCATGTTCGGCGTGACGCAGGAAGGCACCTCGGCCCGGGTCTTCGTTGGCGCGCCCTACAAAAGCGGCGGCAAGACCGGCACCGCGCAGGTGATCGCGATCGGCAAGGACGAGAAGTACGACGCCAAGGCCATCGACGAACGCCACCGCGACCATGCGCTGTACACCGCCTTCGCGCCGCTCGACGAGCCGCGCGTGGCGCTGGCGATGGTGGTCGAGAACGCCGGTTTCGGCGCCGCGTCGGCAGCGCCCATCGCCCGCCGCGTGTTCGACTTCCTGCTGCTCGGCAAGTACCCGAGCCCGGAAGACATCGCGGCCACGCAGCAGGGCCTGTCGAGCGTGCCGATCGGGACCCAGCGCGACGCGGCCACGATGCCTTTGCCCGGCACCGCCAGCACACCGCCCGAGGCCGCGGCCGATGTGGTCGCGGCAGCGGCAGCGTCCGCGCCTGCCGCCGCCGCGTCGGCGCGCGCGCGCGCTACCAGGTCGGTGCCATGAGGCCCCCGGTGTCCGCCGCCACGCGGCGGGCCGAGCGCCGGGCCGCCATCGGCCAGAGGCCGATGGCCTTCAGCAGGCACAGCCAGTCCGCAGGGACTGTCGGTGTCCGGCCTCAGTTCACCAAGCCGGCCCGCGCCAGCCGCGAGACGCGGCTGGCACTCCGGCAGTCCTTGCCCGCGCAGGCGGGCTTGGAGCCGCGGCCTACGTTCCCCTTGGGGGATCGGCCGACGTACCCGTCGGCCGGGGGGCAGACATGAGCGCAGTCTTCGACACGCCCTCGCCGTGGCAGCGCCTGAAGCCGGTGTTCGTCGGCTTCGACGGCCCGCTGATCCTGGCCGTCGCGCTGCTCGCCAGCGGCGGGCTGATCACCATGTACTCGGCCGGCTTCGACAGCGGCACCCGCTTCGCCGACCACGCCCGCAACATGCTGCTCGCGCTCGGCGTGCTGTTCGTGGTGGCGCAGATCCCGCCGCAGCGCCTGTCGCGCCTCGCCGTGCCGCTGTACGCCCTGGGCGTGGCGCTGCTGGTGGCGACGATGCTCTTCGGCGTGACCAAGAAAGGCGCGACGCGCTGGCTCCATGTGGGCGTCGATATCCAGCCCTCGGAGATCCTCAAGATCGCGATGCCGCTGATGCTGGCGTGGTGGTTCCAGCGCCGCGAGGGGCAGTTGCGCGCGCTCGACTTCGTGGCCGCGCTGCTGCTGCTGGCGCTGCCGGTGGGGCTGATCGTCAAGCAGCCCGACCTGGGCACGGCGATCCTGGTGCTCTCGGCCGGGCTCTACGTGATCTTCTTCGCCGGCCTGGCGTGGCGGCTGATCCTGCCGGTGCTGCTGCTGGCGGGCGTGGGGGTGACGGCGCTGGTGCTGTCGGAAGAGCGCATCTGCCAGCCCGGCGTGGCCTGGCCGCTGCTGCACGACTACCAGAAGGCCCGCGTCTGCACCCTGCTCGACCCGACCAAAGACCCGCTGGGCAAGGGCTTCCACATCATCCAGGGTGGCATCGCCATCGGCTCCGGCGGGCTCACCGGCAAGGGCTTCATGAAGGGCACGCAGACGCACCTGGAGTTCATTCCCGAACGCACGACCGATTTTGTCTTCGCCGCGTTCTCCGAAGAGTTCGGCCTCGCCGGCACGGCCTCGCTGATCGCCGGTTTCATCTTCCTGATCTTTCGCGGCCTGATGATCGCCGCCGAGGCGCCGACGCAGTTCTCGCGCCTGCTGGCGGGCGCGGTGACGCTGAGTTTCTTCACCTATGCCTTCGTCAACATGGGCATGGTCAGCGGCATCCTGCCGGTGGTGGGCGTGCCGCTGCCGTTCATCAGCTACGGCGGCACGGCAATGGTGACGCTGGGCCTCGGGCTGGGCATCCTGATGTCGATCTCGAAGAGCCGGCGGCTGGTGCAGACGTGAGCCCCCAAGCTCCCTCCGGTCGCTGCCCCCCGAGGGGGCGCTGGGCGACGGGCCGGCGGAGCCGGACCCTTGCCCCGGGCTTGATTGCGGCGCGCGGGCGCGGCCGATGGGTGACGGCATGACGAACCATGGGTCCTTTGCGATGCCGGCGGCTGGCACGCTGCGCGTTGGCATCGTCGGCATCGGCAACATGGGCTTCGCGATGGCGGCGCGGCTGCACGAACTCGGTTGGCCACTCGCGGTGCGCGACATCGATGCGCAGCGCGCGGCCGACGCGGCGGCCCTCGGCATCACCGTGTGTGTCAGCGCGGCCGAACTGGCCGGGCGCAGCGACTGCGTCATCGTCTGCGTTGTCGATGCGGCGCAGACCAAGACCGTGCTGTTCGGCGAGCGCGGCGTGATGGCCACGCTCGCGCCCGGCGCGGCCGTGATGCTGTGCCCGACGATCGCGCCCGACGAGACCGAGCGCTTCGCGCGCCAGCTCGCGCGCCGTGGCGTGGCCTGCGTCGACGCGCCGATGTCGGGCGGCCCGGCGCGTGCGCGCGACGGCTCGATGAGCCTGATGGTGGCCTGCGACGACGCGGTGTTCGAGCACCACCGCGCGCTGCTCGACGCCTTGTCGTCGAAGGTGTTTCGCATCGGCACGAAGCCCGGCGACGGCGCGCGCACCAAGCTCGTCAACAACCTGCTCGCCGGCATCAACCTGGCCGGTGCGTGCGAAGTGATGGCGCTGGCCGAGCGGCTCGGGCTCGACGCCGCGCGCACGCTGGCGGTGATCGAGCAGTCGAGCGGTCAGAGCTGGATCGGCAGCGACCGCCTGCACCGCGCCCTGGCGGGCGACTTGGCGCCACGGGCCCACACCACGCTGCTGGCCAAGGACACGCGCCTGGCCACCGAGGCGGCGCAGCGCGCGGGCTTCGCTGCGCCGCTCGGCGCCGCAGCGGCAGCCGCTTTCGCTCGCGCTTGCGAAAGCGGCTGCGCCGAACTGGACGACGCGAGCTTGCTGGCGTGGTTCAGGCAACAGCAAGGCGCGAACAACGCTACTTGAGGGCCTTGTCGAAAAACGCCGGAAGCTCGTGCGACAACTGCTTCAGGAAGGCCGCGCGGTCGAACCCTGGCGGGTCGGCCCGGATGTCACCGTCCGCTGAGGGAATGGGCATGCTCGGCGGGTCCATGAAGGCGAAGTGCCAGGCATTGGGCACGCGGTGCATTGCCACGCCGGGCAGGTTCCGGGCAATCCATTCGGCGTGAAAACGCGGCACCAGCCAGCGGTCTTGCTCGGCGCCGTAGACGGCCACCGGCAGCCGGATGCCGGCCAGCGACGATGCGCTGAACACCACCCCCACCGGGGCCAGCGCCACCACCGCGCGCACCCGCGGGTCGGTCAACGGCGCGTCGGACGCTGCTGTCGCGGCGGGCTGTGGCGGCGCCGGGCCGCTGCGCCCGGTGCGGCAGAAGATCGGGTCCTCTGCCTGATGGGTGTCGCAATGCCTGGCGATGCGCAGCACGTCCGGCTGGCCGCCCGCCAGGGCCAGCACCGTGTAGCCGCCCGCCGAATGGCCGACGGCGCCGATCTTGGGGCCTTGCGCGTCGCGGGCAATCCTGTCCTTCCACTGCGGGTCGCTCAGCAGCGCGTCAATGACCCGGCTGACCTGCCTCGGCCGTTCGCTGAAGTACGTGGCCGGGCTGTCGGTCAACAGCGACTGGTCTTGCCAGTTGTCGCGCGGATGGCGCAGCGCAGCCACCAGGTAGCCCGCCTCGGCCAGGCCTTCGGCCAGCCGGCTGTGGCCGAGCTCACTGCCCCCGGTGCCGTGGCTCAGCACGATCAGCCCCTTGACCGTCGTCTCCGGCGCCGCCTGGATCGCGACGTTTGGCGCGAACGGCCCCATCGGAATCACACGTGCAGCCGCCTGTGTTGGATAGTAGAGCGCCACGCTGGTGGTGGGCGCGTCGGAGCTGGGGCCGGGGATGCTGAGCTGCCGCCAACCGGCCTGGAACGCCCAGGCGCTGTGCGTGACCAGCAGCGCAGCGATCAGCATCGGGAAAGGCTTGAGAAAGGTGTTCATCGCAGCGGGCTCCTGAGTGCCGTCGACGGCTGAACGCGATCATGGCGAGTTCGCGGATGGCCGGGCACCGCCATCCGACGAAACGCCTGGAATCGACCGCCAGTCAACCTCAGGCCGGCGCGCACGGCAGCGGCGGCACGCCCTTGATCCTGGGCTCAGATGCAGCGCCCGCCGTCCACCTCCATCGCCACGCCGGTGATCATCGAGGCCTCGTCCGAGCACAGGAAGCAGGCCGCGTTGCCCAGGTCTTCCGGCGTCGAGAAGCGGCCGATCGGGATCGTGGCGAGGAACTTGGCGCGCATCTCCGGCGTGTCCTCGCCCATGAAGGTCTTGAGCAGCGGCGTCTCGCCAGCCACCGGGTTCAGCGCGACGACGCGGATGCCGAACGGCGCCAGTTCCACCGCCATCGCCTTGGTCGCGGTGATGACCCAGCCCTTGCTCGCGTTGTACCAGGCCAGGCGCGGGCGCGGGCTCACGCCCGCCGTCGAGGCGATGTTCAGGATCACGCCGCGCTTGTTCGCTTTCATCAGCGGCACCACCACCCGCGCGCTGAGGTAGATCGCCTTCATGTTGACGCCGAAGATGCGGTCGAACTCGTCTTCGTCCAGGCCTTCGAGCGGCTGCGGCAAGTGGCCGATGCCGGCGTTGTTGACCAGGATGTCGAGCCCGCCGAAGTGCCGCTGTGCGGCCTCGACCATGGCGCGCGCGCCGGTCGAGCGCGACACGTCGGCGGTGACCGCGCGCGCGAACGCGCCGAGCTCGTCGGCCACGCGCGATGCGGCAGCCGCGTTGCGGTCGGCAACGATCACGCTCGCGCCCTCGGCGACAAACTTGCGCGCGATGCCTTCGCCGAAACCCGACCCCGCGCCGGTGACGATGGCAACCTTGTCATGCAGTCTCATGGGAAGCTCCTGGTCATCCGTGGAAGAGCGCCACGGTCTTCAGCGTCGAAAAGCCGTACAGCGCCTCGAAGCCCTTTTCGCGGCCGTGGCCCGAGTGCTTGACGCCGCCGAACGGCAGCTCGACGCCGCCGCCCGCACCGTAGTTGTTGATGAACACCTGCCCGCAATGCAGCGCGCGCGCCATGCGCATCTGCCGGCCACCATCGCGCGTCCACACGCCGGCCACCAGGCCATAGGTCGTGCCGTTGGCGATGCGGATCGCCTCGGCTTCGCCCTCGAACGGGATCAGCACCTGCACCGGGCCGAAGATTTCTTGCTGTGCGAGGGCATGGGATTCAGGCACGTCGGCGAGCAGCGTCGGGCGCACGTAGTGCCCGCCCGCGGGCGCATCGGCGACGACGCTGCCCTGCGCGGCGATGGCGATGCCGTCGTCTCGCGCCAGCGCCAAGAAATGTTCGATCACGCCGCGCTGGCGGCGCGAGATCACCGGGCCGAGGTCGAGGTCGCTCAGCGCCGGCCCGACGCGCAGCGCCGCATAGCGCTCGGCCATGCGCGCCATCACCTGCGCGTAGACGCTTCGTTCGACCAGGATGCGCGACGCGGCGGAACACGTCTGCCCGGCGTTCTGGATGCCGGCGTTGACGAGGAACGGCAGCGCAGCGTCGAGGTCGGCATCGGCGAACACGATCTGCGGTGACTTGCCGCCGAGTTCCAGCGTCACCGGCACCGCGTTCTTCGCCGCCGCGGCCTGCACCAGCGCACCGGTGGCGACCGAGCCGGTGAACGAGAGGTGGCTGATGCCGGGGTGGGCCGCGAGCGCCGCGCCGGCTTCCTCGCCGGTGCCCGTCACCACGTTCAGCGCGCCGGCCGGCAACCCCGCCTGCTGCGCGATGCGGGCGAAGGCCAGCACCGTCAGGCAGGCCTCCTCGGCCGGCTTCAACACGCAGGCGTTGCCCATCGCCAGCGCCGCGCCGACGCTGCGGCCGACGATCTGCATCGGGTAGTTCCAGGGCACGATGTGGCCGGTCACGCCGTGCGGTTCGCGCAGTGTGAGCACCGTGTAGCCAGCCAGGTAGGGCAGCGTCTCGCCGTGCACCTTGTCGCAGGCGCCACCGTAGAACTCAAGGTATCGGGCCAGCGCCAGCGCGTCGGCGCGGCCCTGCTTCAGCGGCTTGCCGACGTCGAGTGCTTCGAGCTGCGCCAGCTCGTCGGCCCGGGCCGCCACCGCGATGCCGATGCGCGAGAGCACGCGCCCGCGCTCGGTGGCGGTGAGCCGGCCCCAATCGCCTTCGAGCGCCGCATGTGCCGCCCGCACTGCGGCGCCGATGTCGGCGCCGCCCCCACGTGCGATGGGCGCGAGCGGGCTCCCGTCCGACGGGTTCTCCAGCAGCAGCGTCTCGCCGCTGTCGGGGCTGCGCCAGGCGCCGCCGATCAGCAGTTGCGCGGTGTCGAAGGGCAGTTCGGCGGTCATCGTGCGCATGTCAGCGCCGCCCGGCCGCCCGAAGGCGCTGACGCGCCCCTTGGGGGCAGCGAACGTAGTGAGCTTGGGGTCGTCATTTCGTCAACGCTTCGGCGCGACGAGCGCGAACAGCGCGCCCTGCGGGTCGATGCCATTGATGATCCAGCTCCCGCCCGGCACTTCCATCGGGCCGTTCACCACCTTGCCACCTGCCGCCGTGACGCGCTCGACCGCGGCGTCGATCGCCTCGACGTTGAGGTAGTACAGCCAGTGCGGGCGCGGCGTCTCGGCCATCTTGGTCATGATGCCGCCGATCGAGACGCCGCCGCTGCCGGCCGGGCCGAACATCTGGTACGCGCCCATCGGCCCCATGTCCATTGCGTCATGCTTCTCCCAGCCGAACTGGCCGGCGTAGAAGCTCCACGCCGCCGGGCCGTCGCCAGCATGCAGCTCGTGCCAGCCGACGTGGCCGGGCGCGCCGGGCGCTGCGGCCGGTGGCGCTTCGTCGCCCGGCAGGCCGCAGAAGAGCGCAAAGCTAGCGCCGTGCGGGTCGGCCATCGCCGCGAAGCGGCCGATGCCGGGAATGTCTTCCGGTGCATGGTGAATCGCACCGCCGGCCGCGGCGACGCTGGCCGCCGCGGCATCGACGTTGGCGACGGCGATGTAACCCATCCATCCCGGCTCGGCGCCCATGGCGCGCGCCTCTTCGGGGACGGCCATGATGCCGGCGACCTGCGCCGGGCCGGCCGAGACCAGCGTGTAGCCGGGCATGCCCGAGGCGGCGGCGCTCCAGCCGAGCACCTGGGTGTAGAACGCCGTCGCGGCGGTGGGGTCGCTCGTCATCAGCTCGTACCAGACGAAGGCGCCTTTCGAGGTGGCCATGGTGAAGCCCTCCAGTGGGTGTGATGGGACAAGGGCCGCCAGCGCGGCCCCGGGGACGCGCATCATGCGGCGCTTCGGCAGGCGCCGCAAGCGCCACGGCAGGCGGCGAAGAGGCGTTGCTGCCGAGTCGCGGTATCGTCGCCGCCCATGAGCCTCTTCCTGCTCAAACGCTTGGCCACTTTCGTTGCGACGCTGGCGGCCACGTCCCTGGTCGTCTTTCTGGTGCTCGAAGTCCTGCCCGGCGACGCGGCGCAGATGATGATGGGCCCCGACGCCTCGCCCGACGCGGTGCGGGCCCTCGCCGCCAAGCTCGGCCTCGACCGGCCGCCGCTCGAACGCTATCTGGTCTGGGCCGGCGGCATGCTCACCGGCGACCTCGGCCTGAGCCACGCCTACAGCTCGCCGGTGGCCGAGCTGATCGTCGAGCGGCTGCAGGTCACGGTGCCGCTGGCCTTGATGGCGATGCTGCTGACCACCGCGCTGGCGTTGAGCGCCGGCGTGTATGCCGCGTCGCGCCACAACCGGGCCGGCGACGTGGGCGTGATGGGCCTGTCGCAACTCGGCATCGCGATCCCGAACTTCTGGTTCGCGATTCTGCTGATTCTGCTGTTCTCGGTCCACCTGCGCTGGTTCTCGGCCGGCGGCTTTCCGGGCTGGGACGAGGGCGCGTGGCCGGCCTTCAAGTCGCTGCTGCTGCCGGCCATTTCGCTGGCCGTGGTGCAGGCCGCGATCCTGTCGCGCATCACCCGCTCGGCGGTGCTCGAAGTGCTGCGCGAAGATTTCGTCCGCACCGCGCGCGCGAAGGGCCTGAGCCGCCGCGCCGCGATGTGGCGCCACGTGCTGCGCAACGCGATGATCCCGGTGCTGACGATCATGGGTCTGCAGTTCGCCGAGCTGCTGGCCGGCACGATCGTGGTCGAGAACGTGTTTTACCTGCCGGGCCTGGGGCGGCTGATCTTCCAGTCGATCTCGAACCGGGACCTGGTCGTGGTACGCAACTGCGTGATGCTGCTCGCGGCGATGGTGGTCGTGGTCAACTTCGTCGTCGATCTGCTGTATGCGGCGATCGACCCGCGGATCAAGGCGGCGGATGTATGAGGCTCCGCGCGCCACCGAGCCGCGGCCGGGCCGAGCGCCGGGCCGCTCCCAAGCCGGCACGCATCCCCCCGGGGGATCGTCCGACGTACACGTCGGGCGAGGGGCCGTCATGACGCCCGGCTTCTTGCGCCGCGCGCTGCGCCACCGAAGCTTCGCCGTCGGCGCCGCGCTGACGCTGCTGTTGCTGTTCGCGGCCCTGCTGTCGCTCGTGTGGACGCCGTGGTCGCCGTACGAGATCGACATCCCGTCGAAGCTGCAACGGCCCTCGCTCGCCCACTGGCTGGGCACCGACACGCTGGGCCGTGACGTGGCCTCGCTGCTGCTCGTCGGCGCGCGCAACTCGATCCTCGTCGGCGTGATCGCGGTCGGCATCGGCCTCGTCGTCGGCACCGCGCTTGGCCTGCTGGCCGCGGCGCGGCGCGGCTGGGCCGAGGAACTCATCATGCGGGTGTCCGACTTCGGCTTCGCCTTCCCCGCCATCCTGTCGGCGATCATGATGACGGCGGTGTTCGGGCCTGGCATCGTCAACTCGATCGTCGCGATCGGCCTTTACAACATTCCCACCTTCGCCCGCATCACCCGCGCCTCGGCGAATGTGGTCTGGTCGCGCGAGTACGTGCTGGCGGCGCGCGCGGCGGGCAAGGGCCCGTTGCGGATCACGATCGAGCACGTGCTGCCGAACATCGCCTCGGTGCTGATCGTGCAGGGCACGATCCGCTTCGCGATCGCCATCCTCGCCGAAGCGGCGCTCAGCTACCTCGGCCTGGGTACGCAGCCGCCGCAGCCTTCGTGGGGGCGGATGCTCTCCGAGGCGCAGACGCTGCTGTTCCAGGCGCCGCGGCTGGCGGTGTTTCCCGGCCTCGCGATCGTGTTCGCGGTGCTCGGGCTGAACCTGCTCGGCGACGGGCTGCGCGACCTGTTCGATCCGCGGCTGGCGCGGGAGCGCTGAAGGCGCGCCGTCGCCCCACGAATCAGACAACGAGAGAAAGCCCCTTGGTCTTCCAGCGCTTCGAGCAAATGGTGCAGCCGTACCCGGATGCGCTGCCCCCGCCGCCACCGGCCCGCTTCGCCCACTTTCTGTGGGAATGCACGCGCGGCATGCGGCCGCTGCTGCTCGGCGTGACGCTGGTCAGCGCGGCGATCGGCGCGTTCGAGGCGCTGCTGTTCAGCATGATGGCGCACGTGGTGGACGTGCTCGCGCAGGTGCCGCCGGCCGAGCTCTGGGCGCGCCATGGCAGCACGCTGGCGCTGCTGGCCGGCGTGCTGGTGGGCAGCATCGGCGTCGCAGCGCTCTATGGCCTGCTCAAGTACCAGGGCCTGTTCGTCAACTTCCCGATGCGCCTGCGCTGGACCTTCCACCGCCAGATGCTCGAGCAGAGCATGACCTTCTACCAGGACGAGTTCGCCGGCCGTATCTCGGCCAAGGTGATGCAGACCGCGCTCGCGGTGCGCGACACGTGGATGATCTTCAGCGACATCCTCGTCTACGTCGGCGTCTACTTCGTGACGCTGCTCGGCGTGCTCGGCGTCTTCGATGCCAGGCTGCTCGTGCCCTTTCTCGGCTGGCTCGCGGTGTACATCGCGACACTGCGCTACTTCGTGCCGCGGCTGGCCAAGGTGGCGAAGGCGCAGGCCGACGCGCGCTCGCTGATGACGGGCCGCGTGACCGACGCCTACACCAACATCGCCACCGTCAAGCTGTTCTCGCACGCACGGCGCGAGGCCCACTTCGCGCGCCAGGCGATGCAGGAGTTCGCCGACAGCGGCTACGCGCAGATGCGGCTCGTCACCGCGTTCGAGGTCGTCAACCAGGCCTTGAGCGTCACGCTGATCGCGAGTACCACGCTGGCCGGCTTGCTGCTGTGGCAACAGGGCGCCATAGGCGTCGGCGCCATGGCAGCGGCGACCGCGATGGCGCTGCGCCTGAACGGCATCTCGCAATGGATGATGTGGGAGATGGCGACGCTGTTCGAGCACGTCGGCACGGTGCAGGACGGCATCGCGACGCTGGCGCGCTCGCGCAGCGTGCTCGACCGGCCGGGCGCGCAGCCGCTGGTCGTGACGCGCGGCGAGCTGCGCTTCGACGGCGTGCGCTTTGCCTACGGCGGCCCACGCGCGGTGATCGACGGGCTGGATTTCACCGTTCGCCCAGGCGAGCGGATCGGCCTCGTCGGCCGCTCGGGCGCCGGCAAGAGCACGGTGGTGAACCTGCTGCTGCGGCTCTACGACATCGAGCGCGGCCGCATCCTGATCGACGGCCAGGACATTGCCGGGGTGACGCAAGAGAGCCTGCGCCGGCAGGTTGGCATGGTGACGCAAGACACCTCGCTCTTGCACCGCTCGGTGCGCGAGAACATCGTCTACGGCCGGCCCGACGCGAGCGAGGCCGAGATGCGCCGCGCCGCCGACGGCGCCGAGGCGGGCGACTTCATCGCCAACCTGGTCGACCCGAAGGGGCGCAAGGGCTACGACGCGCATGTGGGCGAGCGCGGCGTCAAGCTCTCCGGCGGCCAGCGCCAGCGCGTCGCGATCGCCCGCGTGATGTTGAAAGACGCGCCGATCCTGCTGCTCGACGAGGCGACGAGCGCGCTCGACAGCGAAGTCGAGGCTGCGATCCAGGCCAGCCTGGCGACGCTGATGCAGGGCAAGACGGTGGTCGCGATCGCGCACCGGCTGTCGACCATCGCGGCGATGGACCGCCTCGTCGTGATGGAGCACGGCCGCATCGTCGAGATGGGCGACCACGCCAGCCTGCTTGCCGCCGGCGGCATCTACGCCCGACTGTGGGCGCACCAGAGCGGCGGCTTCCTCGGCGAAGAGGCCGACGACGAGGCCGCGGGCGTGGCCGCCTGAGCGCCAGAAAACCCGTCAGCGGCTCGACGGGAACGGTGCGAGGCGCGCGCTGCGACAGGATCAGGCAGCGCGATGCCTCGATCGCGGCGCCAGGCCGCGCTACGGCAGGAAGTCTTCGAGCCGCTGCCCGCAACGCAAGCCGTCGATCTGCAAGAAGTGGGCGTCGCGCGTCAAGAGGGCGGCGCCGTACTCCAGCGCGCTGGCGGCGATCCACAAATCGTTGGTCGGAATCGGCTGGCCCTTGCGGCGCAGCCCGACGTAGATCAACGCGTAGCTGTCGGCTGTCTGGCCAGTCACGGGCAGGATTTCGACCCGCGGCGAGTCGAGGAAGCGAGCGAGTTCGGCGCGGTTCTTCGGCTCGCGCGTCCCGGCAGCAAAGCCACCGAGCAGTTCGCCCAGCACGATGCTGTTGATGAACAGCTTCTCGGCATGGGCGACGACTTCAACCACCTCGGCCGCGCCGAGCATGAACGCTGTGTAGGCGTTGGTGTCGAGCAGGATGGGCCGCACGCGCTATTTCCAGAGCTGCGGATCGACCTTGTTGAACGGTTCGGTGGCGCGCTCGAAGGCGGCGCCTTCGGCCTTGCGCCAACTGCCCGCCAGCGCGTCGAGGTCGTCGTGGCGCTTCACCACCGTCTTGCCCCGCCGGTGCCCCAGGCCCTGTTCGACGAGGCGCACCACCAGCGCGTTGACGCTCGCACCTTCCCTGGCCGCACGAGCCTTGAGCTCGGCGAGCGCTCGTGCGTCAAGGCCGCGGATGCTGAGGCTGGTCATGATGTCATTGCTGCTGTCATTTTGCTTTCACAGAATGCTATCACGCCGACACCGACCGAAGACCGGCTGCGCCCGGCGGGAACTGTGGCCGCGCCACGCGCCATCGGGCGCTACCATGCGCCCTTCCCAGAACAAAAAGTTACGTCATGCCGGGAGCAGCCATCGGTCCGGGAGAACCGCCGAGCAACGGGCCGCAAAGCGGCCCGGAAGCGGCCGATCCCGGCCGGCGCTATGTCACGCTGCTCTTCGCCGACCTCTCGCGATCGACCGAGCTCGCCGGGGCGATGGAGGCCGAGCACTACGCCGCGCTGCTGACCGCGCTGCGCGGCGCCTACCAGGACAGCATTTCGCAGCATGGCGGCCTGGTGGTGCGGGTGCAGGGGGACGGCCTGCTCGCCATGTTCGGCCACCCGGTGACGCGCGAAGACGACGGCCGCCACGCCGTCGACGCCGCGCTGGCCCTGCACCAGCGCGTGCGCGCGCTGCGCCCCGAGTTGCCCGCCGGCCATGCACTGAGCCTGCACACCGGCATCCACGCCGGGCTGGTGCTGATCGGCGCGGGTGACATCGAGCGCGGCCGCTTCGAGCTGCTCGGGCCGGTGCCGAACATCGCGTCGCGCCTGTCCGACGCCGCCGCGCCGCACGAGATCCTGGTCAGCGAGGAAACGCTCGGCCCGGCGAGCCGCTTCTTCAGCACCGGCGCGCCGCGGTCGCTGCAAGTCAAGGGCCGCGAGGCGCCGATCCTCGTCTACAGCGTCGATGCCCGCGCTGGCCTGGCGGCGAGCTTCGCGGCCGGCGCGCGCCATGGCCTGACACCCTTCGTCGGTCGCCAGGCCGAGCTTGAGCGGCTGGAGCAGTGGCTGGCCGAGGCCATGGCCGGCCAGCCGCGCTCGGTGGCCATCGCCGGGGATGCCGGCATGGGCAAGACGCGCCTGATCGAGCAGTTGCTCGGCCGGGCCACGCAGCGCGGCTGCCGGGTGCTGCGCGGCTACTGCGAAAGCGATCTTGGCGCCGAGCCGCTGCAGCCCTTTGGCCACATGCTGCGCGCGCTGGAGGGCGAGCCACAACCCAAGGCGGCCGAGGGCTTCGCCGCGTTGTTCGCGCGGCTGGCCGAGGCCCAACCGCTGGTGGTGTTCGTCGATGACGCGCAATGGGCCGACGACGCGTCGAGCCAGGTGCTGGCGGCGCTGCGTCAGCTCGGCGCCAGCCGGCTGCTGACCGTGCTGTCGACGCGCAACACCGGGCCGGCCCAGGCCCTGCCCGCGACGGCAGAGACCCTCACGCTGGCACCCCTGAGCGACACCGAGGCGGCGCAGGCCATCGCCGCGCGCCTGCCCGGCGCCGACCCGTTCGTCGCGGCCGAGATCGCCCGCCACGCCGGCGGCAACCCGCTGTACATCGACGAGCTCTGCCATTCGGCGGCGCGGGGCGACCACAGCGCCGGGCGGCGGCGCCTGCACGGCGGCGCGGGCTGGCTGAACCACCTGGTCGAGTCGCGGGTGCAGCATTTGCCGCCGGCCCAGGCCGAGCTGGTGCGGGTGGCCGCGGTGATCGGCAACGTGGTTCCGGCCTGGCTGCTGGAGCGCATCACGGGCCAGGCCGAAGACAGCCCGCTGCTGCGCGGCCTGGCCGAGCAGGATTTCATCTTCCCGGGCGAGCGCAGCGGCACGCTGCGCTTCAAGCACGGCATCACCCGCGACGTGATCTACGACTCGGTCGGCCTGCACGCGCGGCAGGCCCAGCACCGGCGAGTCGCCGAGGCGATGCAGCAGCAAAGCGCCGCCGCGGCGGAGGAAGAAGTGTTCGAGGCGCTGGCCTACCATTTCGAGGCCGGTGGCGATGCCGCGCAGGCGGCGCGCTACGCCGAACGGGCCGGCGACAAGGCCCTGGCCGCCTCGGCGCTGGACCGCGCCCGGGCCCAGTTTCGCGCCGCGCTGGCTGCCCTCGACCGGCTGCCAGCGTCGGCCGAGATCGCCCAGCGCTGGGTCGCGATCGTGCAGCGGCTGAGCCTGGTGGGCGTGTTCGACTCGTCACGCAGCGAGCTCGCGCTGGCCGCGCGCGCGGTGCAACTGGCCGAGCTCCATGGCGACGCCGCCACCATCGCGCGGGCGCGCTTCTGGCTCGGCTACATCAGCTACGCGCTGGGCGACACGCGGGCCGCCATCAGCCACGGCGAACAGGCCCTGGCCGAAGCCGAGGCCGCCGGCGCCGCGCCGCTGGCGACCCAGGTCGTGAGCATGCTCGGCGTGGCCCACACCGCGGCCGCGCAGTACCCGCGCGCATTGGCGCTGCTCGACCAGGCGATCGCCGTGAAGCGCCAGCACCGCAGCGGGCGGCGCACCAACATCGGGCTGGCCTATTCGCTGGTCTGTCGGGCCTGCGTGCTTGGTGACCGCGGCCTGTTTGCGCAGGCGCAGGCGGGTTTCGACGAGGCGCTGGCCTGCATCGTCGACGTGACCCACGAAATCGGCGCCAGCACCCACGGCTGGCGCAGCGCGGTGCTGCTGTGGCAGGGCCGCTGGGCCGATGCACGCGACGCGGCGGCTGAATCGGGGCGCATCGCCGAGGCCACGCGCAGCCTGGCCCAGCTCTCGATCGCGCGCGCGATGGGCGGCTACGCAAACTGGATGCTCGGCCGCGACCCGGTGGCGTTGCAGGCGATCGTCGACGCCACGGCCTGGATCGAGCCCCGCGAAAGCGGCCTGTTCCACTCGCTCAACCACGGCTGGCTGGCCGAGGGGTTGCTCGCTGCCGGGCGGCGGCCCGAGGCCCGGCGCCACGCTGCGCTGGCACTGCGGCGGGCCCGCGAGCGCGACCTGATCGGCGTGGCCATGACCTACCGCGCGCTGGCGCTCGATGCCGCCACCGCGCGCCCAGAAGCTGCGCAGCGCTACCTCGCGCTCGCTTACCGGACGGCACGCGACCGCGACTCGGCCCACGAGATCGCGGCGACGCAGCTGTGCGAGGCCGGCCTGGCGCAGCGCGCCAACGAAAGCGCGCGCGCCACGGCGCTGCTGGACGAGGCCAGCCTCGCCTTCGAGGCGATGGCGATGCCCTGGCACCTGGGCGAGGCCGCGCGGCTGCGGGCGCAAATCAGCTCGGGTTCGGGTTCGGGCTCGGGGTCGGCGTAAGCATCAGCAGCACCGGCGAGCCGGTCGGCCGCAAGGTGCCCGCGTCGAGCAGGGTGGCGATCAGGCCCAGCATCACGCCCGTGCCCATCTCGTAGCCGGGGCAGGCGTGGAGGGTCTTGATCGCCTCGGGGTCCTTGCTGGTGACGCGGCTGCCGCCGAACATCAGCATGTCCGAGGCCGCCGGGTCGGTCAGTGCCGAAGCGATGCCGAGCACCACGCGCTGGCCGGCATCGTGGACCACCTCGCCGCCGACAACCGGGCAACGCCACAACACCTCCGGAATCGGCCGCTCGCGCATGGTGGTGAACAAGGGGCCGAGCAGCGCCCGCCGGGCGCGGTTGAACGCGGTCGTGCCCCTGGGCGAGATCTCGGACAGGCGCTGCTGGCAGGCCCACAGCAATTTGTCGTCGATCCAGGTTTCCATGGTGCGCAGGAAGTTGCCGTGCACCGTGGGCGGGAAACCGAGCAGGACCCCGGCGATGTTGCGCGCGATCAGCTCGGGGCTGGCGCCGATCGCCTGCAGCCGGGTCTGGATGCTCCCGGCCAGCGTACCGAGCGGGCGGCCCGAGGCCAGCAGGGCTTCGACCGCCTGCAGCGCAGCCCGGCCCTGCGCCGGCCCGTCAGCCAGAACGTCCGGGCGGGGGTGCGGCGCGAACACATAGCGCGATGCCGTCAGCAAGTGGCCGGGGCAACGCGGCGGCAGGCTCGCGCCGCTGACGCGGCCGCCGGCCACCATGCGCTCGCCATCCGGCAGGCCGACCCACTTCGCGCACAGCCCGGCAAGCACGAACTCGCTCAGCGAGACCAGGTCGATCGGCACGCGCGCCGGGCCAGACGGGTCGGGCTGCTTCAGTTTCGTGAAGACTTCCAGCGCTCGGCCGACCTGCTCCTGCGTTTCCTTGAAGGCCTCGGCCATGCCGATGGCCTCGATCGCGGCGTTGACGATCGGGCCGAGTTGGGCGTGGCCGCCGGCCGGGTCCATGCCCAGGTGGTTGAGCCCGATCGACGCTGCCATGCGTTCGCCGTAGCCCTGCACAGAGTAGCGGCTGGCGTCGTCTTTCAGCACCTCCAGCACGCGCTCTGCGGTCCCGAGCAGGGTGCCGTAGGGCGGCGCCTTCAGGCCGCCGTGGCCCTGCTCGCGCACCCGCTGCCACTCGGCCTTGGAACGGTCGGGGTCTTCGAGGCGGCGGCGCCAGACTTCCAGCGGTTCGATGGGCATGGGCTCCTCCGGGTCCGCACTCGGTTCGGCCGGTGGCCGGCGGAAATCGGCCAGCATCCGCAATGCCTTCAACGAGGGCACGAACAAGTACAGGCCCCATTCGAGCTGGACCAGCGGCTTGGCGCCGAGATCGACCCGCGCGACCTTGCCGGCGGCGTCGATGTAGCGGAACACGCGGCGCTCGCCGAACTGCGGTACGCCGAGAAAGGGGTCGGCCTGCGCTGAAGACACGCCGCTGCTGTTGCCGCCCGCAATCCAGCGCTGGAGGGTCTCGAACTGCTCGGCAATGCTGGCGCAGTAGGCCATGAAGACGATGCCGCGCTCGGCCGCGGGATCGGCCGTGGGACTGGCTGTGGCGGGGGGCCCGTAGGCCATGCCGCGGCGCAGGATGCGCGGCAGGTAGTCGCGCCCGTCGCGCGGGTTGGCGCGGCGGATGTGGGCGTCGAACGGGCAGGCGATGCCGTGGGGATCGCCGTCGAAGGTGAACCCGTTCGGGGCGGCGCCGGCGGGCGCAGCCACCAGCGGCGTGCCGTCGGGGCGCCGGCCCATCATCCGGGCCAGCACATCGGCGCGGTCGGGCTGGCCCGCCAGCACGGCGTCGAGCGTGTCGGTGTGCTGGCGCAGCTTGCGCATGACGAGGAAGCTGGCGTTGTCGAGCAGGTCGTCGGCCTGCTTCGGGAACGGGCCATCGCCCCGGTCGTTGCGGTGGCCGAGCAGCAGTTCGCCGCGACGCACCTCGTCGCTGCGCGGCGCGGGGTCACCCTCGACCATCGTCGGCTGGCTCAGACCGTCGGCAAAGCCGAAAGGCTCGGTCGCGTTGCCGCGGTCGTCGCGGTGGCGCTTGGTCGGCTGCACGGCCAGCACCCGCAGGCCGGTGCGCGGCCCCGCCAGCGCCGCGACCGCGGCCGCCAGCGTCGGGTGGACCTCGGGCGAGAGGTTGGCGGGGTCGATCAGGCGCAACACCACGACCGCGTGCACCGCGGTCAGGTCGATCCGCTCGACCCGATCGCTGGGCTGTGGGTCGGCCCGGTAGCGCAGCGGGCGCGTCCAGCGGTCAGGGTGGTTGCCGCGCACGTCGCCGAGCAGCCCGCAGCGGGCCTCCATGCCTTCGACAAACTCTTGCGGCAGCGCGTCGAGGCGCTCGGGATCGAGCTTCAGCGCGGCCAGGCCGGCGTGGCTGAAAGCCACGTGGTAGCGCACGGCCGCCGGGTCGGCCGGGTCGGCCGGCGCGGCGCAGGCGGCGGCCAGCGTCGCGAAGTGCGCCGCGGCGGCCTTGGCGTGGCGAACCGCCAGCATCACCACGCAGCCGTGCGTGATCGGGCCGTCCTGGCCGAGCATCGCGCTCTGCAGCCCGCTTTCCGCGAACACCAACGGCCGGGGGTCGGCCACCTTCGGGCGCCGGTCGAGGGCGAGCCAGGCCAGTTCGTCCGCCAACAGCCTGGCCGCCAGTTGCGCCAGCTCCGAGGCCGGGTCGAGGTGGCTGATCGCTTGCCGGAACTCCTTCAACACCGACTGTGCAAAGCGGATCAGCACCGCGCCGTCGGCGGTGCTGTCGGGGAAGTAGGTTGACAGGCGGTACAGGCCCTTCAGCGTTCGCAGCGACAGCGCCAGGGCCGCCTTCGGGTCGGCCGCCACGTTTTGCATCGAGCGCGCGGCCTGCACCCGCGCAGGCGCCAGCGCGAGCTGGGCGATGGCTGCGTCGGCGCTGTCGGGCGGCGCGCTGGCGGCAGGCGCGCTGACCGCGGTGGCCGGGTCGGGCATTTCGCGGCGCAGCCGTTCGACCTCGCTCAGGTAGCGCCCGTCGCCCATGCTGAGCGACGAGTCGGTGTAGAAGATGCCGCCGTCGATCTCGTAGCTGCGCACCCAGCGGCAGTAGTCGTCGAAGGTGGCCCGGGTGGCGCCGGGGTAGCCGACGCAGTGGCAGAAGAGCGCGTCGAGCAGGGTGCCGATGTCGCGGTAGATCACCCGCATGTACGGCTCCCAGGCGCCGTCGAAGCTGACGTTCAGCGACAGGCGCGAGATGCCGGGGTCGGCCGCAGTCACCGTCTCGGGGAATGGCGGCACGATCGCGTAGCGGAAGCTGTGGATGATGCCGAAGCGGCCGATGGCGTCGGCGAACACCGGCTTGCGCAATTCGGATTCGCGCACGTTCTGTCGCGAAGAGTGCATCGCCTTGAGCAAGCGGCGCAGCCGGTCGAGGTAGGTGATGGTCTCGAAGCCGTCGACGAAACCGGCCTTGATGGGCGCCAGCACGGCCAGGTTGGCGATGCCGCCGAGTTCGATACTGCTGACTTTTGCGCGCATGGGCGGCCTCTTGCCGCTTGCGACGGCGCTTTTTGTCGATATTGCCAAGGGTAGCGCCGACACGGCTTGGCGCCATCCCGCCAACTGATGATGGACAGCCAGCCTGTCACGCCGACGAGGCCACGGCGCCCAGAGCTCAGGTCGGGTAACCTCGCGCCCGACGCCCGCCATGCCCCCCTTGCTTCAAGTCACCGACCTCCGCGTCCGCCTGAACACCCAGCGCGGGCCTGCCGACGCCGTGCGCGGCGTCAGCTTCTCGCTGGAGCGCGGCGAGACGCTGGGCCTGATCGGCGAGTCGGGCTGCGGCAAATCGATCACCGCACTCGCACTGCTCGGCCTGCTGCCCGAGCGTGCGGTGGTGTCGGGCAGCATCCGCTTCGACGGCGAAGAACTCGTCGGCCAGAGCGACGCCGCGCTGTGCCGGCTGCGCGGCAACCGGATCGGCATCGTGTTCCAGGAGCCGATGACGGCGCTGAACCCCTTGCACAGCATCGGCCGCCAGGTGGCCGAGCCGTTGCGGCTGCATCAGCGCCTCTCGGCGGCGGAGGCGCGCAAGCAGGCGATCGCGCTGCTGGCCCGCGTGGGCCTGCCCGACGCCGCGCGGCGCGCCGACGCCTACCCGCACCAGCTCTCGGGCGGCCAGCGGCAGCGGGTGACGATCGCGATGGCGCTGGCCTGCGGGCCCGACCTGCTGATCGCCGACGAGCCGACGACGGCGCTCGACGTGACGATCCAGGGCCAGATCCTCGACCTGATCGCCGACCTGGTGGCCGAGCGCGGCATGGCGTTGCTGCTGATCTCGCACGACCTCGGCGTGATCGCGCAGAACGTGGCGCGGATGCTGGTGATGTACGGCGGCACGGTGGTTGAAAGCGGTCCCACGGCCGAGGTGTTCGGGCGCATGGCGCACCCGTACACGCAGGGCCTGTTCGCAGCCCGGCCCAAGCTCGGCGCAGCCGCGGGCACCCGGCTGGCGACGATTGCGGGCACGGTGCCGGAACTGGTCGATCTGCCGCGCGGCTGCCCGTTCACCGAGCGTTGCCGGATCGCCGTGACCGCCTGCCGCGACACCGCGCCGCCGCCGGTGGTGATCGGCCCCGGACATGAGGCGCGCTGCCTGCGAATTGAAGAGTCGCTGTCGGTGGCAGCGGAACGTTGAACATGAGCAACCCCCTCACCCCAACCCTCGCCCCCGAAACCGGGGGCGAGGGAGCGGGCGGCACCTTCTCATCCACAGGCGCGGGCGAGGGAGCAGGCGACACCCTCTCCCGCTCGCGCGCGAGGGCCGGGGTGAGGGGGGCCGCGCAAGACCGTTCGACGCCCTTGCTGGCACTCACCGACCTCGTCCGCCACTACACGCTGCCGCGCGAAAGCCTGTTCGCGCCCGCGCCGAGGGTGCATGCGCTCAACGGCGTGAGCCTGACGATCGAGGCCGGCCGCAGCCTCGGCGTGGTCGGCGAATCGGGCTCGGGCAAGTCGACCCTGGCGCGGCTCGCGATGGCGCTCGAACGCCCGACCTCCGGCACGGTGCGCTTGCTCGGCGACGACCTGAACGCGCTGCCCGCCGAGACCCTGCGCCAGAAGCGCCAGCACTTCCAGATGGTGTTCCAGGACCCGTACGGCTCGCTCGACCCACGGCAGAAGGTGGCGCGCATCGTTGGCGAGCCACTCAATGCGCAGGGCGGTGCCGATGCGGCGACCCAGCGCCAGCGCGTCAGCCAAACGCTCGAAGCCGTGGGCCTGCGCGCGGCCGATCTCGACAAGTACCCGCACGAGTTCTCTGGCGGCCAGCGCCAGCGCATCGCCATCGCGCGCGCGCTGGTGACGCGGCCGAAGCTGATCGTCGCCGACGAGCCGGTGAGCGCGCTCGATGTGTCGGTGCAGGCGCAGGTGCTGAACCTGCTGCTTGATCTGCAGGCCGAGTTCGGCATCACCTACCTGCTGATCAGCCACGACCTGGCGGTGGTCGACCACATCTGCGACGAGGTGGCCGTCATCTACCTCGGCCGCATCGTCGAGCAGGGCCGGCCCGAAGACCTGGTCCGCGCCGCGGCGCACCCGTACACCCGCGCGCTGCTCAGCGCCGTGCCGCGCGCCGAGCCGGGCGCGCTGCGCCGCCGCCGCACCGCACAGGCCGCGGG
>JANOVJ010000113.1:0-2445 GCA_031417295.1 bacterium
AATCCCCTGGCCGTTGTCTTCGACCACGATCGCGCGCACGCCGCCACCGGCCAGGCGCACCGTCACCTCGGTCGCGCCGGCATCGAGCGCGTTGTCGACCAGCTCGCGCACCACCGAGGCCGGGCGCTCGACCACCTCGCCGGCCGCGATCTGGCTCACCAGCTCGTCGGGCAGCTCGCGAATCGGGCGGCGCGGCGGGCTCATCGGCATCACGGCGTTCATGCCGGCATTGTAGGAAGCGCTCCGCGCGGGGCCAACGCGCGTCCCGGACATAATCCCAGCCCATGGAATTCATCCTCTACCTCGTCGACTTCATCCTGCACGTCGACAAACACCTGTTCACCTTCGTGCAGACCTATGGCACCTGGGTCTACGCGCTCCTGTTCCTGATCATCTTCGTCGAGACCGGGCTCGTCGTGATGCCCTTCCTCCCCGGCGACTCGCTGTTGTTCGTGGTCGGCGCGCTGTGCGGTGCGGGCCTGATGAGCCTGCCGCTGACGATGGGCCTGCTCACGCTGGCCGCGATCCTGGGCGACCAGACCAACTACTCGATCGGGCGCTATTTCGGACCGCGCGTGTTCCAGTGGGAGCACTCGCGCTGGTTCAACAGGCAGGCGTTCAACCAGGCCCACGACTTCTACGAAAGGTACGGCGGCATCACGATCGTGATCGCACGCTTCCTGCCCTTCCTGCGCACCTTCGCGCCCTTCGTGGCCGGCGTGGCCGAGATGACGCGCAGCAAGTTCACGCTGTTCAACATCGTCGGCGGCGTCATCTGGGTGGTCGGGCTGGTGGGCGCGGGCTTCTTGTTCGGCAACCTGCCGTGGGTGAAGGAAAACCTCGACAAGATCATCTGGGGTGCGATCCTGATCCCGGGCTTGATCGTGCTCTTCGGCGCCTGGCGGGCACGGCGCAAGACGACGTTGCGGCACGGCTGAAAAGGCAACCCGATGTCGATCAACGTCTGTCTTGCCGGCGCGACCGGCTGGGCTGGTTCCGAGTTGGCTCGCGCAATCGCGAAGGCCCCAGACCTCACGCTCGTCGCCGCCGTCGCGCGCAAACACGCCGGCCGTGCGCTGGGCGAGGTGCTGGCCGTGCCTCACCTGACGTGCCCCGTCTACGCTTCGGCCGCCGAGGCGCTGGCCCACCCCTGCGACGTGTTTGTCGAGTACACCAAACCCGACAGCGCCAGGGCCAACATCCTGGCTGCGCTCGATCACGGCGCGCATGTGGTGGTCGGCACCTCCGGCCTCACGGAGAGCGACTTTGCCGAAATCGACGCCCTCGCCCGCCAACGCCAGCGCGGCGTGCTGGCCTGCGGCAACTTCGCGCTCACGGTGGTGCTGCTGCAGAAGTTCGCCGAGGCCGCCGCGCGGCTGATCCCGCAGTGGGAGATCATCGACTACGCGCACGACGACAAGCTCGATGCGCCAAGCGGCACCGCGCGCGAGCTGGCGTTTCGCCTGTCGAAGGTGCGCGCGCCCGAACCCACGGTGCCGCTGTCGAAGACGGTCGGCGTGCCCGAGGCCCGCGGCGGCACGGTGTCGGGCTCGCAGGTCCACTCGATCCGCCTGCCCGGCTACGTGATCGGCGCCGAGATCGTGTTCGGCTTGCCCGACCAGCGCTTGACGATCCGCCACGATTCGGGCAATAGCGCCCGGCCCTATGCCGACGGTGCGCTGCTCGCCATCCGCAAGGTGTCGACCCTGCTGGGCGTTCACCGCGGCCTGGACTGCGTGCTCGACCTGTGACGGATCGCAAGCGGATGGAGGGGCGTCACAGCCCTTTTGAGGGAGTGTTCCGTGGCCCGTCGGATGGGAGAATACAGCCAGCTTCCTGAGCCCGCCCCGCCATGTCTGCGCCGACCCAGAAGATCCGCTTCCTTCGCAGCCACGACGGCGTCCGGCTGGCCTACGCCACCAGCGGCCAGGGGCCGGCCGTGGTCAAGGCCGCCACCTGGCTGTCGCACCTCGAATACGACTGGGAAAGCCCGGTCTGGCGCCATGTGCTGCAGAGCCTGTCGTCGCGCCACCACCTGCTGCGCTACGACGAACGCGGCTGCGGCCTGTCGGACTGGCAGGTCGATGACCTCGGGTTCGACAGTTGGGTGCGCGACCTCGAAGCCGTGGTCGACGCCGCCGGCATCGAGCGCTTCGCGCTGCTGGGCGTTTCACAGGGAGCCTCGATCGCGATTGCCTATGCGGTCCGGCACCCGGAGCGCGTGACCCACCTCGTGCTTCAGGGCGGTTATGCGCGTGGCCGGCTGGTGCGCAGCAACACGCGTGCGCAAGCCGAAGAGGCCGAGATGATGTGCCGGCTGGCCGAGATCGGCTGGGGCCGGGCCGACCCCTCGTTCCGGCAATTCTTTACCAGCCAGTTCATACCGGGCGGCACGCTGGAGCAGCACGCCTGGTTCAATGAGCTCGAGCGGGTTTCGACCTCACC
>JANOVJ010000114.1:0-16224 GCA_031417295.1 bacterium
GGCCACGCTGCGGTGCCCGGCCGCGTCTTCGTCGAGCAACTGGCCGCTGCGCAGGTCGCGCACGATCTCGTGCACCGGCAGGTGGCGGCTCCACGCCGCAGCGAGCTCGATCGCCAGCGGCAGGCCTTCGGTGAACTCGCACAGCTCGACCACGGCGGCGCGCTCGGCGTTGAGCGTGAAGCGCGGCCGGGCTTCGCAGGCGCGCTGCACGAACAGGCGCACCGCGTCGAAGGCCTCGGCGCGGTCGGCGTCGGCCGGCGCCGGGTACGGCAGGCCGAGCAGCGGCAGCAGCCATTCGCCGGCCGCGCCGCAGCGCTCGCGCGAGGTGACGAGCAGTTGCAGCCGCGGGCAGGCGCCGAGCAGCGCGTCGAGCGCGGGCACGGCGGGCAGCAGGTGTTCGAGGTTGTCGAGCCCGAGCAGCAAGCTGCGCGATTGCAGCGCCGCGTGCACCAGCGCCATCGGCTCGCCGCTGCCGCCCAGACCCAGGCGTTCGCACAGGCGGGCGCCGAGTTGCGAACTGTCGGCCAGGTCTTCCAGCGGCACCCACAGCGCATCCGGGGCGAGCGTGGCCAGTGCCTGCGCGAGCAGCCGGCTCTTGCCGATGCCGCCCGGCCCGGTGAGGGTGAGCCAGCGGCAGGCCGGGTCGGCGAGCCGGTCTTTCAGCTCGCGCAACTCGGCGTCGCGGCCGATGAATCCTGGCGCGCCGGGCGAGCCTTGGCTCGCCGTGGGCGCGGGTGCGCCAGGGGACGGCGCCGCTGCCGCGAGCGGCGGCTCCAGCAGCGCGCGGGTGGCGGCTGAAGGCTCCAGCCCCAGCGCATCGGCCAGCGCCTGAGCGAACTGGCGGTAGCTGCGCTGCGCGCTCGCCGCCAACCCGGCCCGCGCCTGGGCCTGCATGCAGGCGCGCACGGCCTCTTCGTCAAGCGGATCGTGGGCAATCAGTTGCTGCGCAAAGCCGGCCGCTTGCAGCGCGTCGGGCGCCTCGGCGGCCAGTTGCAGCAAGGCGCCGCGCCAGCGCGTGCGCAGGCGCAGGCGCTCGAAGGCCAGCCAATCGGCCAGGCCAGCCGGGGCGCTGACATCGAGCCCTGCCCAGGGCTCGCCGCGCCAGCAGGCGAGCGCGTCGGCCAACCGGCCCTCGGCGAGCGCGGCCTCGAACGCCTGCACGTCGCTGGCCACGCGCCAGCGCAGCGCACCGGCGTGCTCTTCGGGCAGCGGCACATCGGGCAGCTCGCGCATCCGGTAGAGCACCTTGCGCAGGTTGCGCCGCGCGGCCGCGGCCGCATGCTCGGGCCAGAACAACCGGGCCAGGCGCTCGCGGCTGACCCAGTCGGCCTGGTGGGCGAGGAAGGCCAGCAACTGGAAGCGGCGCTCCGCCGCCAGCGGCTGGCTGCGCCCGGCGAACTCGAGCCACGGCGGGCCGAGCAGAGCGATGCGGCAGGGCGGCGCGGCGGGCATGCGCCGATCGTAAGGGCCGTGGCGGCACGGGCCGCCCGGCGGGGGTCAGGACAGCAGTTGCTTGCGCGCCCGGTGCAGGCGCACGAACAGGTTGGCCTCGCTGATATCGAGCCGCTGGCAGACCTCGTCGGTCGAGAGGTCTTCGAGCACGCGCATCTGCATCACGTCGCGCAGCCCGGGCGGCATGGCCTGGATGCGCGCCAGCGTCACCGCCAGCCATTGGCGCTGCTCGGCCACTGCGTCGGGCTGCGGCGCGGGGCAGGCGAGTGCGGCGGGGCCGTCGTCGTCGCAGGTGTCGTCGTAGGAGTCGGTGCCGGCGTCGCGGCGCACTAGGTCGACGATCTTGTGCTTCAGGATGCCCGTCAGCCAGGAGCGCAGCGCCGAGCGGCCGGCGAACGATGCGCGGCCGGTGAGCACGGCCTCGAACACGTCATGCACCAGGTCTTCGGCCAGCGCCGGGTCGCGCAGCTTGCGCCGGGCGAAGCACACCAGGTAGTCGCGGTGCGACACCAGCTCGCGCGGGCAGACCGGCTGGCCGAGTGCGGGCAAGAAGGCGCGGGCGGCAGCGTTGGAAGCGGCGTTGGCGGAGAGGGCGAGGTTCATGTGAGGCTCCGGGGGTGCTGGACAGCGTTACGCACGGGGGTGGGTAACGGATGTCTGCACTGTGGCCGCCGCATCTCACGCAGTGATCGCGAAAGATCACAGGAACCTCACATTTGCGGGTTGGGTTCGTCCTTTCGGCGCGCCAGCGGGCCAGGTCGGCGTGGCCTTATGCTGGCAACCATGAGCTTGCCGCCCTGGACCCTTCAGCAACTCAGCGTCGATGCGGAGCAAGCGCAAGCCGCGTTTCGGTGTGAGCGCCTTGATGAACCGCTCGAGCGCTACTCGACGTTCTTCGACGCCTTTGTGCCGGTCTTCAGGGATCTGAGCGCGAACTTGTTGTCACTGGCCACGGGGGACCCCACGGGCGAGAAGCTGACCGGCATGGTCCGTGGACGCGACCGGTTGACGGCGTTCAGGTATCTGGCGGCGCCCCCGATATCGGAAGACGATCTCAAGACACTGGCAGAGACCAGGCTGTCGCAGCGTGCATTGAAGGCCAACCCGGAGCAGGCCAGTCGGGTGCGCAAGACCGTGCTGCAGATTCTCGACCCCTATCGCTTTCCGTGGGTCGCACAGCGCCGCGAGCCGAGGGGCGACGAACTCGAGCGCGCGGTTGTCGCCTCGGCCGCACTGGTGGCCGCCAAGAAGGTGGAAACCGAAAGGCGAAAAGACTCCCGGGTGCAGGAGGAGAACGTGAAGGCCGTGCTTCGCGGGCTGGGCTTTGCCGAGGTCTCGCCGCGCCCGATGCAGTTGCTCGACGATGCGCCCGCGCCAGGCCAGTTCTGTGGCGAAAGCAAACTCGGCGACACGAAGGCAGACATCGTGGTTCGCCTGCATGACCGGCGGGTGCTGCCGATCGAATGCAAAGTGTCGAACAGCGCCAGCAACTCCTTCAAGCGCCTGATTCACGAAGCCGCGGGCAAGGCGGCAAAGTGGCGGCTTCACTTCGGCGAGCGCGCCGTCGTGCCGGCTGCGGTGCTGAGCGGCGTTTTCACTCATGCCAACCTCGTGACGGCACAAAGCAGTGGCTTGGTGATGGTGTGGTCTCACCGGCTCGGAGATTTGGCGGCCTTCGCACCGCCCGCCAAGGCGTAGCGGGTTGCGTCGCTACGGCACAAGCGTTTGGGGAATCATGATGCGCATCGCTTCCCCGGGCTCGAACTTGGTCAGCCCGCCCGCGTAAGCCCGGCCCGCGTCCTGCCTGACGTTCTGATTCAGCCAGGCAACCAGCGTGCGCAGGGCAGGAACGCCGATCGGCTGACGCGGATACAGCCCGTGCGCCACATTGATGAGCTTCGCGCCCGCCTTGTTGTGCGCAAAAACCGGCGGCCGGCGCCCCATGTAGGTCATGACCAGCGGCGCCGCCTCGCGCAGGTGCACGTGCCACCACGGCTTGCGGTGTTTGGCGATGTAGGTCTGGTCGGCACCGCACTCGCGGGCCCAGGCGAGGAACGCGTGAACAGCGGCCTCTTCATCCGGCGCGAGCGCGTCGAGTTCGCGTGGCAGGCTGACGACGCGGCGCAGGCCGTCCAACTGGCTGATTTCGTGCGCCGGCGCGGTGGTGATGTCGGTGGCGTCGGTGATGCTCGGCACCAGGTAGCGGTCTGGCACGGCGGGCGCGGCGTCAGACGCGACCCACACCCGGTTGAGCCCGGTCACCTGTCCGCGCGAGACCTGGAAGAACTCGCCCAGTTCAACATGGCCAGCGCGCCTTTCGGTGCGCCCCCCTTTGACGAGGATCGACCACCTCGGCTCGGCCTGGAGTGTTTCAAGCGCGACGGGTTCGCCTTCGGGAAGCGTCTTCAAGTCGGCGGCGCTTTGAACGGACTTGAAACGAAGACCGGTGCGCTTCGCGCCTGGCGCGAAGCCGGTGATGGCGGCCGAGACCATCGCGTCGTCGAACACCTGCAGTTGCGGTTCGGCGACAAACACATCGGTGCCGCCCAGGCCGTTCATCAGCATCAGACGCAGCGACCGCCCATAGTTGACATCGAGCCACTCGGCTGCGGTCACGAAACACCCGAGGTCTCCGGGCACGGCGAGTTCACGGGTCTTCAAGAAGAAGTGCAGGTGCAAGCCGGCCAGTTGGCTGCCTTCCAGATCGAACCGCGCCAGCGTGTCGGTGTACCAGGCCTTCCACCGCGCGCTGATCTCGTGATGGCGCACGTAGGGCGGGTTGCCGCAAAACAGCGTGGCGCCATCGATCCGCTCGAGCGTCAGGTCTCGGAAGTCGCCGACCACGACCGTGGCGCGGTCGGTCAGGCCGGCTGCAACGAGGTTGGCGCGCAAGAGCACCGCGACCACCGGGTCCATCTCGACGGCGACCGCGTGTGCCGTCGGAAAGGCCCGCAGCCCGGCCAAGGTGTAGCGGCCCGTGCCCGCTCCCGGGTCCACCAGGCGGCGGACGACGCTGCCCTGCCGTTGCGCCCACGCGAGCATGCCGAGAATCACGCCATCGGGCGTGAACGTCTGCCCTTGGCTGCGGCGGCTGACCGCGCTGTTGATGCGGCAAAACATCTCGCCAAGCGGGTCACCACCCGCGCGCACGGCAGCGACGGTTTCAGCGACGACTTCCGGCCGCGCCAGCGCGCCGGCGCCACCCAGAATGCGTGCTTCGGCGGCGGACAGCTCGGTGCCGTCCAGCATCGCCTTCGCGATGCTGAGCAGTGACGGCATGTCGTGTTGAGCGGTCACAGCGCGACGCTTTTCATCGTGGGTTGTGAGAGCGAAAGTATATGTTTTTTCATACAGTTGTCGAGCCGCGGCCTGCGTAGTCACTGAGTGACAAGTGCGCGCGCCGGCCGCCCGATCAACCCCAGGCTGAGCGCCGTGCCCAGCAGCACCACTGCGCCGCCGGCCAGCGTCTGCAAGCTAACCGCCTCGCCCAGGTACCACGCCCCCGACACCATCGCCACGACCGGGTTCAGGAACGTGACCGACATCGCCCGCACCGGGCCGATGCGGCGCAGCAGGCGGAAGTACATCAGAAAGCCCAGCCCCGAGCTGGCCACGCCCAGGAACGCCAGCTCGGCCCAGGCGCGCGGGCTTGGGTTCTGGGCCGGCCAGGTGGCCCAAGCGAACGGCGCCAGGAACAGGCTGGCCGCGAGCAGGCTGCCGACGGTGATGACCATCGCATCGGCGCCGGCCAGGTGCTTGCGCGTGTAGTTGGCGCCGAGGCCCCAGAACATCGAGCAGACCAGCACCGCCGCCACCGCCAGCAGGCCCTCGCCCGACTTGAACGAGGTGCTGCCCCACATCAACACCGCCACCCCGGCAAAGCCGATCACGAGGCCGAGCGCGCGCCAGGGGCCGAGGCGCTCGCGCAGAAAGTAGTGGGCGATCAGCGCGGCGAACAGCGGTGCCGTGGCGTTGAGCACTGCGACCAACCCGGCCGTGATGTGCAGCGATGCAAAAGCGAGCAGCATGAACGGCAGCGCGGTGTAGGGGATGCCCAGCGTCAGCAGTTGCCGCGGGTGCGCGCGCAGCACCGGCAGGCCGCCGCGCAACAGCATCACCGGGAACAGCAGCACCGCCGCGAGCCCGAGCCGCAGGGCGATCAGCGGCGCCGGCCCGAACGCCGGCACGGCCGCGCGCATGAACAGGTAGGCGGCGCCCCAGAGCACGCTCAGCAGCAGCAACTCGATCACATCGCGGGGGCGCATCGAGCCGAGCTTATCGGAACGGGCCGCGCGCTCGGGAGGGGGCGGGCTTTGGGTCGGCGCGTGCCCGACACGAAGCCCGGCAGCCTCCTAGAATGCCTCTCCCGGCCCTGGCGGCTTCGACCTTTCCTGGAGCATGAACATGCGCGACTACTTGAAGTTCTACATCGACGGTGCGTGGGTCGATCCGGTCACGGCCAAGAGCATCGACGTCATCAACCCGGCGACCGAACAAGCTGCCGGCCGCATTTCGATGGGCTCGGCCGCCGACGTGGACCGCGCCGTGAAGGCCGCCCGCAAGGCCTTCGCCAGCTATTCGCAAACCAGCGTGGCCGACCGGGTGGCGCTGCTCGAAGCCATCATCGCCGAGTACCAGAAGCGCTACGCCGACATGGCCGCGGCGATCACCGAAGAGATGGGCGCGCCGGCCGTGCTGGCGCAAAAGGCCCAGGCGGCGATGGGCATCGGCCACCTGCAAACCGCGCTCGGCGTGTTGAAGACCTACGCATTCCAGGAACTGCGCGGCACGACGATGGTGGTGAAGGAGCCGATCGGCGTCTGCGGCCTGATCACGCCGTGGAACTGGCCGGTGAACCAGATCGCATGCAAGGTCGCGCCGGCCCTGGCGGTGGGTTGCACGATGGTGCTGAAGCCGTCCGAGATCGCGCCGTTCTCGGCCCAGGTCTGGACCGAGATCCTCCACGCGGCGGGGGTGCCGGCGGGCGTGTTCAACCTCGTCAATGGCGACGGCCCGACCGTGGGCGCGGCAATCTCCAGCCACCCGGAAGTCGACATGGTGTCGTTCACCGGCTCGACCCGCGCCGGAATTGAAGTCGCCCGCAACGCCGCGCCGACCGTGAAGCGCGTGCACCAGGAACTCGGTGGCAAGTCGCCCAACATCATTCTCGAAGACGCCGATATCAAGCGCGCCGTCACCGCCGGCGTGCGCGGCGTGATGAACAACTCCGGCCAGTCGTGCAATGCACCGACGCGGATGCTGGTCCCGAACTCGCGCATGGCCGAGGCGCTGGCGGTTGCCAAGGCAGCGGCCGAAGCCACCACGGTCGGCGCGCCCGACAGCGGCGCCGCGCTCGGGCCCGTGATCTCGGCCACGCAGTGGGACAAGATCCAGACCTTGATCCACACCGGCATCGAAGAAGGCGCCGCGGTCGTGGCCGGCGGCCCGGGCAAGCCGGCCGGGCTGGAGACCGGCTACTACGTCAAGCCGACCGTGCTCGGCCCGGTGAAGAACAGCGCCACGATCGCGCGCGAAGAAATCTTCGGCCCGGTGTTGACGATCATCGGCTACGACACGGTCGATGAAGCCGTGGCCACCGCCAACGACACGCCCTACGGCCTGGCCGCGTACGTCTCGGGCACCGACCCCGAGGCGACGCGCAAGGTGGCCTCAAGGCTGCGCGCGGGCCAAGTCAACATCAACAGCGCCGCGCCGGATTTGATGGCGCCGTTCGGCGGCTTCAAGCAGTCGGGCAACGGCCGCGAGTGGGGCGAGCATGCGTTCGGCGAGTTCCTGGAGGTCAAGGCGCTGATCGGGTTTGCGCCGAAGGCCGCGGCTTGAATCGAGGACAACCCGTGCCGGCCGACGACAACGCGGGCCAGATCGCCGAGTGGAACGGCGTGATGGGCGAGCGTTGGGCCACCTTGCAGCAACAGATCGACGGCATGGTGGTGCCGTTCGGCAATGCCGCGCTGGCGGCTGCGGCGGCGCGGCCCGGCGAGCGCGTGATCGACATCGGCTGCGGCTGCGGCGCCACCTCGATCGCACTCGCGCGCACGGTCGGTGCGGCGGGCACGGTGCTTGGCATCGACGTGTCGCTGCCGATGCTCGCCGTGGCGCGCGAGCGTGCCGCGAACGAACGCCTGCCGCAGCTCACCTTCAGCGACGCCGATGCCTCCGCCGCCGACCTGCCGCCGAACACCGACCTGCTGTTCTCCCGCTTCGGTGTGATGTTCTTCAGCCAGCGGGCGCCGGCCTTCAGCCATCTGCGCCGGTCATTGCGCGCCGGCGGCCGCTGCGTGTTCGTCTGCTGGCGAACCCCGCGCGACAACCCCTGGGCGATGACGCCGCTGGCCGCCGCCCGAGCCGCGATGGGCGTCACCCCGCCGCCCGCCGACCCGTTCGCGCCCGGGCCGTTCGCGTTCGCCGATGAGGCGCGGCTGCGCGGCATCTTGTCGGACGCGGGCTTCAGCGCGGTCGACGTGCAGCGCTTCGATGCGGCCGTCACGCTCGGCGCCACGCCGCGAGCGGCGGCCGAGAACGCGATGCGTGTCGGGCCGGCGTCGCGCTTCGTGACCGAGGTTGGCGAGCAGCACCGCGCGAGGCTTCTCGACGCGGTCGAATCCGCGTTCGCCCCGCTCGCCGCGCCAGGCGGGCAGGTCAAGCTGAACGGTTCGACCTGGATCGTCTCGGCCTCGAACCCCGCCTGAACCCGAGACGCGCTCGAACTTGGCTCGGCCAGACCGTCGCCCGGCGCGCGTCAGGCGTCAGTCGACCGTGCGCCGTGCACCGACCCAGGCCTGGAACTCCGGGTCCTCGAATCGGTAGGCGCCGTGGTCGATGCGTGCCATCAGTTGCAGCTTGGGCCCCGTCAGGCGGCGGATCGAGGTTCGCGGCACGCTGGGCGTCACTTCGGGCGCACCCAGCAACGCCTGAAGCTGCTTCAGCGTCGCGGCGCCATACAGGTCTTGCACGCCGTGCGCCGCCAGCAGCAGCACGGCCCGGTCGGCGCGGCTCAGCTGTTTCCAGGCCGTGGCGTGGCCCGTGTCGTCGTGCAGGCGCGCCTGGGTGTAAGTCAGCGCTTGCTCTTGCCCTTGAAGCGGGTACATGAGGTAGCGTTCGATGTACCAGCGGAAGAACTCGGGCGTTTCCTTCAGGGCGGTGAAGGCTGTCAGCGCGTCGTCGAGCTTCAATGGATGCCGGGCCACGGTGGCCAATTGCCTGACCATGGCCTCGACAAACTCGCGCCCCAGCAGCGGAAACGGCTCCAGCGGCGCCCAGTTGTAGAACGGTGCCGCGGCGCGCGAGAACATCTCGCGCAGCGCGGCCTCCGACGAGCCCGCGAACAGCACTTTGATGCGGGCCTTGCGGATGTCCAGGCCGGCGCGCAGCGAGTGCGCCACTGCCCGGTGTTCGGGGGCGGCGAGGACCTGCGCTTCGTCGATGACCAGCAGCAGGCGTTTGCTGGCCTTGTCGGCCTGCTGTAGCGCGGCCTGGATGGCGGGCACGGCCGCCTTCTCCTTCTGGGCCAGGTCAAGTTCGAGCGTGGCTTCGATGCCTAACGGTAGCTTGCCACCGCCCTTGAGCGTGCGGACGGGCGTGTTCAGGCCAGCCCAGAACTTGGCGAGGCCTGTGGGCTGCGTGGCCAGCAGGATGGCGCTTGCCAGCGCCTGCCCCGGGTGGGCGGTGTCGTCCCAGAGGTTGGTGTAGGCAGCGAGGTAGCCGGCGCGCTGCGCGGCGGGAAGCAGGTCGTGCTTCAGGAACTCGCTCTTGCCCATGCGGCGGCGCGCGAACAGGCCGCGCGCCGAGGCCAGGCCAAGGTCGAACCCGTCGAGGTACGCCTGTGCGAGGCCGGGCCTCGGGAAGTGCCAGGCGTCTGTGGGTTCGCTCATGAGACAGATTATGACTACATTTTGTCAATTGACAATATATTGTCGAAGATTGTCGATTTACGGCCGGTCGCGCCCGATGGGCCGAGGTGGGCCGCCGGCTCGCCCATCGCGGCAAATTGCGCGGGGGTGATGGGCTTCGTGATCTCGGCGGTCTCGGCCCGCAGGCAGAAACCCTCCGGCAACACGATCCATTCGATCTCCGATGGCCCGGTCGAGCGTTCGTGGTCGGCCAGCCATTGCATCGATGCCACGCGTGCCCCTCAAATGGCGCTTTCAGCGCGCAGCGCGGCAATGGAGGCCGGCCCCAGCCCGAGTTCCGTGAGGATCGCATCGGTGTGCTCGCCGAGCGCGGGTACCGGGCCCATGCGCGGGTCTTGGTCCCAGTTGCCGGGCGGCAGCAGGGCGGGGATAGTCCCGGCCGGCGAGCCCACTTCGCGCCAGCGCTTGCGTGCGGCGAGCTGCGGGTGTTGCCAGACCTCTTGCATCGTGTTGACCTGCGCGTTGGCGATCTGCGCGTCGTCCAGCCTCGCCGCCACGTCGGTGGCGGAGAGAGTGGCAAACACCTCGTCGATCAGCGCGCGCAAGGCCTCGCGCTCGGCGCTGCGTTTGGAGTTGCTGGTGAAGCGCGGATCGCTCTTCAGCGTCGGCTGCTGCAACACTTTGTCGCAGAACGCCGCCCACTCGCGCTCGTTCTGCAAACCCAGCATCACCGTCTTGCCGTCGCCGGTGGGGAACGGGCCATACGGATAAATCGTGGCGTGGCTGGCGCCGCTGCGCGGTGGCGGCGCGGCGCCGTCGAAGGCGTAGTAGAGCGGATAGCCCATCCACTCGGTCAGCGCTTCGAGCATCGAGATCTCGACTCGCCGGCCCTGCCCATCCTGGCTCCGTTGCAGCAGCGCGGCCAGGATGTGGCTGTAGGCATACATGCCGGCCGCGATGTCGGCGATCGACAGGCCGGCCTTGCTCGGCTCCTCAGGCGTGCCGGTGACGGAGACGAAGCCGGCCTCGCTCTGGATCAACAGGTCGTAGGCCTTCTTGTCGCGGTACGGCCCGTCGGCGCCGTAGCCCGAGATGTCGCAGACGATGAGGCCCGGCTTCAGTAGCGACAACGCCTCGTACGACAGGCCCAGCCGCGCCGCCGCGCCGGGGGCCAGGTTCTGCACCACCACGTCGGCCTTCTCGACGATCAGGCGTTGCAGCAGCGCCGCCGCCTGCGGGTGCTTCACATCGAGCGTGAGGCTTTCCTTGGAGCGGTTGGCCCACACGAAATGCGAGGCCAGGCCGCGCACGCGCTCGTCGTAGCCGCGCGCGAAGTCGCCCGTGCCGGGGCGTTCGATCTTGATCACGCGGGCGCCCAGGTCGGCGAGCTGGCGGGTCGCGAACGGCGCCGCGATGGCGTGTTCGAGTGTGACGACGGTCAGGCCCTTGAGCGGTTGCATGGTCGCGGTCCTCGGTTCGGTTCAGCGGTTTCGCGTCGTCGGCCGAGCGCCGTGCGAGCCGCAAAGCAGCATTGGAACCGACCTCGCCTGTAAGCCCCGGCCCTCGCAACGCGACAATCAGCCATGGCGCACACGATCCTGCTGGCCGAAGACCAGACCGACATCCGCGACCTGATTGCGATGAACCTGCGCAGCGCCGGCTACGAAGTCACGGCAGTGGGCGACGGCACGGCGGCGCTGGCGCGGCAGATTGAGCACCCGGCCGACCTGCTGATCCTTGATCTGATGATGCCCGGCCTCGACGGCCTGGAAGTGTGCAAGGCGCTGCGCGCGCGCCAGCACAACGCGCCGATCCTGATGCTCACCGCCAAATCGACCGAGCTCGACCGCGTGCTCGGCCTCGAGCTCGGCGCCGACGACTACCTGACCAAGCCGTTCTCGCTCGCCGAGCTGATGGCGCGGGTCAAGGCGCTGCTGCGCCGCGCCGAGCTGTTGCGCCAGGCGCAGGCCGGCGCGGGCAGCGCCGCGGGGGCGGTGACGATCCGCAACGGCGAACTCGACATCCACCCCGCCAAGCGCACCGTGCGCCTGCGCGGCGAGGGCCTCGACTGCACCGCGCGCGAGTTCGACCTGCTGCTCCACTTTGCCCAGCATCCGGGCCACGTGTTCTCGCGTTCGCAGTTGCTCACGGCCGTGTGGGGCTACACCCATGACGGCTACGAACACACCGTGACGACCCACATCAACCGCCTGCGCGCCAAGCTCGAAGCCGACCCGATGCAGCCGGAGCTGATCCTCACCGTGCGCGGCGCGGGCTACAAGATGCGCGAACTGCCGTGAAGGGTTGCGGCGCGGGTTCAAGATGACGGTGCGGCTCAAGCTCGCGCTGACGATCTTTGCGACCGGCCTGGTCACCGCGCTGCTGGTGATCGCGACCGTGTTCTACGCCTTCGAACGCTTCGAGCACGAGACGGCGTACCAGCGCGCCAGCACCTTCCTCGGCCGGGTGGTTGCGCAGTACGACAACATCATCGACCTGCACGAGCGCTATCCCGAAGACTTCAACGCCTGGCTGGCCAACCTGGTGCTGTTCGAGCCCGACAGCCAGCTCTACCTGCTCGACCCGCAGGGCCGGGTGCTGGCGTCGTCGGCCAAGGTCAAACTCGCGCCCGAGTTCCGGGTCGCGATGGGGCCGGTGATGCAGGCCGTGGGCCAGACGCGGGCGCCCTACGTGATGGGCGACGACCCGGAGCGGATGGACGCCAACGCCGTGGTCTCGGCGCATCCGCTGCGCCGCGCCGTGATCCGCAGCGCCGACGGCGTGGCCGGCTACCTGTACCTGGTGTGTCACCCGGGCGCCGAGCCGGCGAACCGCTGGGTGGCGGTGCGCAGCAGTTTCGGCATGCCCTTGCTGGTGCTGATCGCGGTCATCGTGGCGCTGACCTCGGCCCTGGCGGCCTGGGTCACGGCGTCGATCACGCGCCCGCTGGCGCGGCTGACGGGTGCCGTCGCCAGTGTGTCGCGCGAAGGGCTCGAGGCGGGCGCCGGCGCGGTCGCGCTGCCGCCGGCCGGGCGCGACGAGTTCGGCCAGTTGGCGGCCGGCTTCCAGCACATGCTCGCCACGCTGCGCATGCAGTGGGCCACGCTGCGCCGGCTCGACCACTTTCGGCGCGAGGCGGTGAGCAATCTGTCGCACGACCTGCGCTCGCCGCTCACGGCCACCGTGGCCTGCCTGGAGACGCTGGACGCGCGGCTGGCCGCACCCGCTGCAGCGGCCGACGCGGCGCAGGCGCAGGCACAGCTGCAAGCCCAGCGTGCGCTGATCGAGGTTGCTTTGCGCAACACCCGCAACGCGGCCCGGCTGGTGCAGTCGCTCGGCGACCTGGCCAAGCTCGACGAACCCGAGTTCAAGCTCCAGCGCGTGGCTGTCGATGCGAGCGAGTTGATCGACGACATTGCGCTGCGCTTTGCCGAGCGCGCCCGGGCCCAGCAGGTCACGCTGACGGCGCGGCACGGGCCGACGGCCTCGGCCTGGCTGGACATCGAGCTGTTCGAGCGCGCGCTGGCCAACCTGCTCGACAACGCGCTGAAGTTCAGCCGCCCCGGCGACCGGATCGAGATCCAGATCGACCCCGAAACCGACCCCGAAACCGAAACCGCCGCTGACCCCGACGCCGATGCCTCCGCCGAGCCGTTGCGGGTGAGCGTGACCGACAGCGGCCCCGGCATCGCCGCGGCCGACCTGCCGCACCTGTTCGACCGCTTCTACCACAGCCGCCAGAGCGTCGCGCCGGCCACCGGCGAGGGCGGCAAGGGCCTCGGGCTGGCCATCGTCAAGCGGATCGCCGAACTGCACGGCGGCGACGTGGCGGTTCGCAGCGAGCTCGGCCGGGGCACCCGCGTCGCGCTGTCGTTCCGGTCGGGGCCGGGCGCGGGCGCGGCGGCCGCGCCGGGAAACCCCTAGTGCGGGCCCTTCCGGGCGGGTCTACAGTCGCGCCACTCGCAGCGGGCACCTCCTCGGTGCCTCGCGCCGGCGGGGGATCGAGGAGACACGGCAGTACGGCTGCTGGGCGCTGTCGGGCCCACACCACCATCGCAACAAGCCGACGCCCCTGAGGTTCGGCTGACGAGAAAATACAAGGGCGCCAGGTCACTCTGGCGCCTTTTGTTTTGTCGGTCCGAGTCACAGGCTTCGCGCACAATGCCGGCTCCTTTCAGGTTGGAGCGACGATGGATCTCTCGATCAACGGCGAAATGCGCCCCCTGCCCGACGCCGCGGCCGACCCGCAGATGCCGCTGCTGTGGGTGCTGCGCGACGTGCTCAACCTCACCGGCACCAAGTTCGGCTGCGGCATCGCCGCCTGCGGCGCGTGCACGGTGCACATCGACGGCAAGGCCGTGCGCTCCTGCGTCACGCCGCTGTCCACCGTGGGCACGAGGCCGGTTCGCACCATCGAGGCTCTTGGCAGCGCCGAGAAGCCGCATCCCTTGCAAACTGCCTGGGTCAGCCACCAGGTGCCGCAGTGCGGCTACTGCCAGAGCGGCATGTTGATGGCCGCCGCCGGCCTGCTGGCCGTGAACCCCGACCCGAGCGATGCCGACATCGACGCGGCAATCACCAACATCTGCCGCTGCGGCACCTACCCGCGCATCCGCGCCGCCATCAAGACGGCGGCGAAAGAAGTTCGCGCTGGGGCGAAGGCATGAAGCGCCGCACGCTGCTGTTGAGTGGCCTCGGCGCGGGCGCCGCGCTGGTGGTTGGCTGGGGGGTGCTGCCGCCGCGCAGCCGGCTTGGCAAGGCCGACACCTTGCCCGTCAGCGAAGGCGCGGTCGGCCTGAACGGCTGGATCAGCATTGGCGCCGACGGCGGCGTGCAGATGGTGATGAACCGCTCGGAAATGGGCCAGGGCGTGCACACCGCGCTGGCGATGCTGGTGGCCGAGGAACTCGACGTGCCGCTGGCCTCGGTGCGCCTGATGCCGGCCGGCGCCGACGCGCTGTACGGCAACGTCGCGATGTTCGTCGGCAGCCTGCCGTTCCACCCCCGCGACAGCGAGCCCGGGCAGGAGACCAGCACCGTCAAGGCCGGGCAGTGGGTGGTGCGCAAGGTCGCACGCGAGCTTGGCATCAACGCCACCGGCGGTTCTTCGAGCGTCGCCGATGCGTGGGAGCCGCTGCGCCTGGCCGCGGCCACGGCGCGGGCGCAGCTGCTGGGCGCGGCGTCGCTGCAATGGAAATTGCCGGTCGCCGAGCTCGTGGTCAAGGACGGCACGGTCCGCCATCCGTCGGGCCCGAGCGCGCACTACGGTCAACTCGCCAAGCAGGCCGCCTCGACGCCGGCCGGTGACGTGAAAACCAAGCCGCGCAAGGAGTGGACGCTGATCGGCACCGCCGCGCCACGCACCGACCTCGTCGCCAAGACCAATGGCAGCGCGCGCTTCGGCATCGACACCCGCCAACCCGGGCAGGTGTTCGCCGCGATCCGCCAGTGCCCGATGCTCGGTGGCAGCGTCGGCTGGGTGGACGTTGATGCGGCGATGAAGCTGCCCGGCGTCGAGCGCGTGGTGCGCCTCGGGCCCTACGCCGGCTCGACCGCCGCGGTGGCCGTGGTCGGGCGCAGCACCTGGCACGCCCAGCGCGGCGCCGATGCGCTGGAAATCGAATGGCGGCCGCCGATCTCGGGCCTGCTCGACAGCCAGCAGATCATGCAAGCGCTGGAACAGCAGGCGCGCGACGCGGCGGGCACCGAGGGCGGCTTCGCGTTCTACAGCCGCGGCGATGCAAAAGCGGCCGACAAAGCCGCCACCCGCCGGCTCGAAGCCGTCTACCGCGCGCCCTACCTTGCGCACGCGACGATGGAGCCGATCAACTGCACCGTGCAGGTCAAGGACGGCCAGGTCGACATCTGGGCCCCGACCCAGGTGCCGGGCATGGCGCTGGCGCTGGCCGCGCGCGTGGCCGGCGTGCCCGAGGCGGCGGTGACCGTGCACGTCACCTACCTCGGCGGGGGCTTCGGGCGCCGGCTCGAAGTCGACGCCGTCGGCCAGGCGGTGCGCATCGCGCAAGAGACCGGCGGCCGCCCGGTGCAGCTCGTCTGGTCGCGCGAGGAAGACCTGAGGCACGACTTCTACCGCCCGGCCGCGGTGGCGCTGATGCAGGCCAGCCTCGACGCGCAAGGCGCCGTCAGCGGCGTGCGCATCACCAGCGCTGGCGACGCGATCACGCCGCGCTGGATGGAGCGTGGCTTGCCGGCGCTGGCCGGCCCGGTCGACGCGCCGGACAAGACCGTCAGCGAGGGCCTGTTCGACCTCGCTTATGACGTGCCGAACCAGCGCATCGCCCACGTGGCCACGCGCAGCGGCGTGCCGGTGGGCTTCTGGCGCTCGGTCGGGCATTCGCACAACGCGTTCTTCAGCGAGAGCTTCATCGACGAACTGGCCCATGCCGCGGGCAAGGACCCGGTGGCGTTTCGGCTCGCGCTGCTGGGCGACATGCCGCGCCACGCGGCGGTGCTGAAACTCGCCGCCGAGAAGGCCGGCTGGCCGGGCTTTGGCGCCGCACAGGCGCTGGCGCCCGGCCGCGCGCGCGGGGTCGCGCTGCACGAGAGTTTCGGCAGCATCGTCGCCCAGGTGGTCGAGGTCTCGCACGAGAGCGGCCAGCCGCGCGTGCACCGGGTGGTTTGCGCGATCGACTGCGGCACCGTCGTCAACCCCGGAATCGTCGCGCAGCAGATGGAAAGCGGGGTGATCTTCGCGCTGAGTGCGGCGCTGTACGGCCGGATCGACATCGTCGAGGGCACGGTGCGGCAGCAGAACTTCCGCGACGACGACTACCGCCTCTTGAAGCTGGCGCAGGCGCCGCAGGTCGAGACCCACATCGTTGCCAGCACCCACGCGCCGGCGGGGGTCGGCGAGCCCGGCACGCCGCCACTCGCGCCGGCC
>JANOVJ010000115.1:0-2071 GCA_031417295.1 bacterium
GCCCTCGGGCCCCATGTCGATGATCCAGTCGGCGGTCTTGATCACATCCAGGTTGTGCTCGATCACGACGATGGTGTTGCCGGCGTCGCGCAACTGGTGCAGCACGCGCAGCAGCAGGTCGATGTCGGCGAAGTGCAGGCCCGTGGTTGGCTCATCGAGGATGTAGAGCGTGCGGCCGGTGTCGCGCTTGCTCAGTTCCAGCGCGAGCTTGACGCGCTGCGCTTCGCCGCCCGAAAGCGTCGTCGCGCTCTGGCCGAGGCGGATGTAGCCCAGGCCCACGTCAAGCAGCGTCTGCAACTTGCGCGCGATGTTCGGCACGGCGCTGAAGTAGCCATGCGCATCTTCGACCGTGAGGTTCAACACCTGCGTGATGTTCTTGCCCTTGTACAGAATCTCCAGCGTCTCGCGGTTGTAGCGCTTGCCGTGGCACACGTCGCACGGCACATACACGTCGGGCAGGAAGTGCATCTCGACCTTCAACACGCCGTCGCCCTGGCAGGCTTCGCAGCGCCCGCCGGCCACGTTGAACGAAAACCGCCCCGGCCCGTAGCCGCGCTCGCGTGCCGCTGGCACTTCGGCGAAGAGTTCGCGGATCGGCGTGAACAGGCCGGTGTAGGTGGCCGGGTTCGAACGCGGCGTGCGGCCGATCGGGCTCTGGTCGACGTTGATGACCTTGTCGAACGCCTCCAGCCCTTCGATCTGGTCGTGCGGCGCTGGCTCGGCGTGGCTGTTGTAGAGCTTGCGCGCGACGGCCGCGTACAGCGTGTCGTTGACGAGCGTGCTCTTGCCGGAACCCGAGACGCCGGTGATGCAGGTGAACAGACCGACCGGAATCTCGGCATCGACGTTGCGCAGGTTGTTGCCCCTGGCATTGCGGATTTGCAGCGTTTGCGGGCTGGGGTTGTCCGTCAGCTTGCGTCGGCGCTCCGGCAACGCAATCTTCAGCGCGCCCGACAGGTAGCGGCCCGTCAGCGACTCCGGGTTCGCCGCCACCTCGTCCGGCGTGCCTTGCGCAATCACCCGCCCGCCGTGCACGCCCGCGCCGGGCCCCATGTCGATGCAATGGTCGGCGGCGCGGATCGCTTCTTCGTCGTGCTCGACCACGAGCACGCTGTTGCCGATGTCGCGCAGGTGGCGCAGCGTGCCGATCAGGCGCTCGTTGTCGCGTTGGTGCAGGCCGATGCTCGGCTCGTCGAGCACGTACATCACACCGGTGAGGCCCGATCCGATCTGGCTCGCGAGGCGGATGCGTTGCGATTCGCCGCCGCTGAGCGAATCAGCGTTGCGGTCGAGGCTCAGGTAGTTGAGGCCCACGTCGTTCAGGAACTTCAGCCGCGAGCGGATTTCTCGCACCACCTTGTCGGCGATCTCGGCCTTGGCGCCTTTCAGATGCAGGCCGTCGAAATAGGCCAGGCAGTCGCGCAGCGTGGCGTGCTCGACCTCGTAGATCGGCCGACCCTTGGGCACGGCTTCGCCGTCTTCTGCCGCATCGACCAGAAACACATGCCGCGCCTCGCGCCGCAGCCGCGCGCCGTGGCAATCGGCGCAGGGTTTGGAGGCCATGTAGCGCGCCAGGTCCTCGCGCACTGCCACTGAATCGGTCTCCTTGTAGCGCCGCTCCAGGTTCGGCAAGATGCCTTCGAACGGATGGCTGCGCTTGACGCTTCGCTTGCGGCCGGAAGCGGCCTCGGCCTCATAGACGAACTCGATCTCGGTCGTTCCGGAGCCATGCAGCAGCACTTGGCGCGCAGCGTCGGGCAAGGCCTCGAACGCGGTGTCGATGTCGAACTTGTAATGGCGGGCCACGCTCTCCAGCATCGAGAAGGTGTACGCATTGCGCCGGTCCCAGCCCTTCACCGCGCCGCTGGCCAGGCTCAGGCTCGGGAAGGCGACCACGCGCTCGGCGTCGAACACCGTCACCACGCCGAGACCGTCGCAACTCGGGCAGGCGCCGACCGGCGAGTTGAACGAGAACAGGCGCGGCTCCATTTCCGAGAGCGAGTAGCTGCACACCGGGCAGGAGAACTTGCTGCTGAACAAGTGCGCGCCGCGGCCGTGGCGGGAGCCGCTA
>JANOVJ010000116.1:0-4777 GCA_031417295.1 bacterium
AAGAACTGCCGCGCAACGCGATGGGCAAGGTGCAGAAGAACCTGCTGCGCGAACAGCACAAGGGGCTGTTCGACGGTTGAGGTGGGGGCGGGCGCGCCGGTTCCGCCATCGCCCCGCCGCCGTCTCGCCGCCGTCTCGCCGCCGTTTGACTGGCCCTGCCGTTCTGGCACCATGGCGCCATGGCCCAACTGCTGCCCGACGAGATCGCTCACTACCGAGCGGAGGGCTGGGTGGTGCCCCGCTATCGCTTGCCGGAAGCCCAGGTCGCGCTGATGGCGCAGGCGCTCGACGACCTGATCCGCGCCAACCCCGGCGTGCGGCCCGAGAAGCTGGTCTCGGCGCATGTGGCAGGCGACAACGGCGAAGGCGTGCGCGGCAGCCGTGCCTTCCTCGACCTGGCGCGCGACCCCGAGATCGTCGACCTGGTCTCGGGCGTGATCGGCAGCGACGTGATCCTCTGGGGCTGCCACGTGTTCTGCAAGCCCGCCGCCGAAGGTTATGAAACGCCGTGGCACCAGGACGGCCACTACTGGCCGATCCGCCCGCTCGCCAACTGCACGGTGTGGGTGGCGTTGGAGGCCTCGACGGTCGAGAACGGCTGCCTGCAAGTGATCCCGCGCTCGCATCTCGGGCGGCAATTGCACCCGCATCTGCATGAAGACCGGACCGACCTGACGCTGAACCAGCGCATGGCCGCCGGCACGTTCGACGCGGCGAGCGCGGTCTGCCTGGAGCTGCAACCCGGCCAGATGTCGCTTCACGACGTGTACATGATCCACGGCGCTGCCGCCAACACCTCCGCCAAGCGGCGCACCGGCGTTGCGCTGCGCTACATGCCTTCAAGTTCGGTGTTCGAGCGCAACCTGCGCCCGGCCGATGGGCAGAGCGGCGTGCCGGTCGACTTTGCGCGCAGGCCGCTGTGGCTGGTCAAGGGCGTGGACCGCAGCGGGCGCAACGATCTGGAAGTCGGCCACTCGCGTTGAGTGGGCGCGGGCGCGGGCGGGCTTGGGCCGGTCAGCCCGGCGCGGCGCGCAGCATCGCCGGCTCGCTCAAGCCGATGGCCTCGACCAGCACCGCGTCCGCGCACGACACCACATCGCCGATGACGAGGATCGCCGGGCTGGCGATGCGCTCGCACTCGATGGTGCCGGCCAAGGTGCCGAGCGTGCACACCACCTGCCGTTGGCGTGGTGTGCAGGCGGCAGAAATCGCGGCTGCCGGCGTGTCGGGCGACAGGCCCGAGGCGATCAGTTCATCGACGAGTTGTGCACAGCGCGCCACGCCCATGTAGACCACGAGCGTGAGCCCGCTGCGCGCCAGTGCAGCCCAGTCGGGCCCGTGGCCGCCGGGCTGGTTGTGGCCGGTCACGAAGGCCACGCCCGGCGCGTGGCGGCGGTCGGTCACCGGCACACCGAGGCTGGCCGGCGCGGCCATGCCGGCAGTGATGCCGGGGATCACCTCGACCGCGACGCCCGCCTGCCGCAACGCATCGCACTCCTCGCCGCCACGGCCGAACATGAACGGGTCGCCGCCCTTCAGCCGCACCACGCGCAGGCCGCGCCGGGCTTCGCGGATCATCACGCGGTGAATGAACTGCTGGCCGGTCGAGATGCAGCCGCCGCGCTTGCCGACCTTGAGCACGCGGGCGCCGTCGCGCACGAGCTCGAGCACCCGCGTATCGACGAGGTCGTCGCACAGCACCACATCGGCCGCCGCGAGCACGCGCGCGGCGCGCAGCGTGAGCAGGTCGGGGTCGCCGGGGCCGGCACCGACGAGATGAACCGGGTGCGGCGTGGGCACCGGCACAGGGCGGGCACCCACGAAGACGGAAAACTTGGGGTCGATCGGCTTCATGCTTGCGCAGCCTCGAAGGTGTTTGATGTGGCCTTCTCCAGCCGCCGCAGTTCGGGCAGGCACGAGCCGCACTGCGTGCCGCATTTCAATTGCACCTGCAACCCCGCCAGGCGCTGCGCGGGCGGGCCGTCGAGGCCGAGCAGGCAGGCGCGGATCTGCGGCTCCGAGACATCGAAGCAGTTGCAGATCTGGCGCCCGCGAGCGACCACGCCGCTCGGCACGGCGGCGTCGGGCGACAGCAACTGGCGGCCGTAGTCGGCCACCGGCAGCGCGTCTTGCCACAGCGCGCACAGCCAGTCGGCCGCGGGTTGCTCGCCGACCAGCAGCAAGGCCTGCAAGCGCGCCTCGTGGCCTTCGCCGTGCAGGCGCAGCAGCCGGCGGCGGCCGCGGCGCGGGTCGGCGTAGCGCAGGATGGCCGGGCCTTCGAGGCCGAGCAGTGCGGCGATCGCGTCGAGCTGCGCAGCGGCGATCGGCTCGGCCGAAGCCGCGTGGAACACCAGCCCGCTGCCGCCGTCGATGCCGGCCACCGGCACGCACGACGCATAGGCAAAGTCGGCCATCCGGTGGCGCAGCGCTTCGCGCACCTCGACCTGGCGCGACGCGCCCAGCCACGCGGCTGCGGTGATGCGCCATGGCAGCTCGACCCGGCTCACGTTGACGGCGGCATGCTTCAGCTCGGGCTGGCGCGAATCCGGGCAGAAAGCGCCGTTGGTGAGCGCGTTCACGCCCGCCAGCCGCGTGCCTTCGAGCGTGCCGCCGGAGAGGAATTCGTCGCCCCAGTGCATCGCCAGGTAGGCCTGCGCCTTGCCCACCGAGTCGTCGGCCACGAGTGGCAGCACGACCGCACCGCGGCGCGAGCGCACGGCCACCAGGTCGCCCTCGTGCAGGCCGCGGCGCGGCAGGTCGTGCGGGTTCATCCGCAGTGCGGGCTGGCCGCCGTGGCCGAACAGGCGCGGCACCGTGCCGCTGCGGCTCATGCCGTGCCACTGGTCGCGCAGCCGCCCGGTGTTGAGCGCGAACGGATGCTTCGCGTCGCGGGCTTCGGCCGGCGGCCGGTAGGGCGCGGCGATGAAGCGGGCGCGGCCATCGGCGGTGGCGAAGTACTTGTCTTCGTAGAGGCGTGCGCGGCCCAGCGATGCGCCTTCGCTGCATGACGATGCGCCTTCAGCGCAGGGCCACTGCTGCGGGCCGCGAGCGTCGAGCAAGGCGTAGCTCAGGCCGGTGATGTCGAGATCGCGCCCGCGCGTGGACTCTCGGTGTTCGTTCCACACCGCTTCAACGTTGATATACGGGAACAGATCGTTCGCCTGCCGGCGCATCAAAGGCTGCAGGCGGCGCGCGAAGTCGAGCACGATCGCGCAATCGTTTCTGGCCTCGCCGGGCGGCGCCACGGCTGCGCGCACGCGACTGATGCGGCGCTCGCTGTTGGTGACGGTGCCTTCCTTCTCGCCCCAGGTGCTGGCCGGCAGCAGCACATCGGCGTAGCGCGCAGTGGCGGTGTGGGCGAAGGCTTCCTGCAGCACCACGAGTTCGCAGCGTTCGAGTGCGCGCCGCACCATCGCCTGGTCGGGCATCGACTGCGCGGGGTTGGTGCACGCAATCCACAGCGCCTTGATTTCGCCGCGCGCCGCGGCCTCGAACATCTCGACCGCTGTCTTGCCGGGTTGGGCGGGCACCGCCTCGACGCCCCACAGCCGCGCCACCTCGGCACGGTGCTCGGCGTTCGCCAGGTCGCGATGCGCCGAGAGCAGGTTGGCCATGCCGCCGACCTCGCGCCCGCCCATCGCATTGGGCTGGCCGGTGAGAGAGAACGGGCCCGCGCCGCGCCGGCCGATCTGCCCGCTAGCGAGGTGCAGGTTGATCAGCGCGGTGTTCTTCGCGGTGCCGCTGCTGCTCTGGTTCAGGCCCTGGCAGTAGAGCGAGAGCGTGGCCGGCGACGACGCGAACCATTCGGCCGCCTGCAGCAGCGCCGGCAGCGGCACGCCGCAAACCCGCGCCGCTTCGCGCGGCGGCATGTCGCGCACCAGCGCCTTGAGCGCGTCGAAGCCTTGGGTGTGGGCATCGATGAAGGCGCAGTCGAGACGACCGTCCCAGATCATCGCGTGCAGCATGCCGTTGAACAGCGCCACGTCGGTGCCGGGCTGGATCTGCAAATGCAGGTCGGCGAAGTCGGCCGTCTCGGTGCGCCGTGGATCGACGACGATGACCTTCATGTCCGGCCGCGCCCGCCGCGCGTCTTCAACGCGGCGGAAGAGCACCGGGTGCGCCCAGGCCATGTTCGAGCCCGCGATGAACAGGCACGCGGCGTGGTCCAGATCCTCGTAGCAGGTCGGCGGTGCATCCGCGCCCAGGCTCTGCTTGTAGCCCGCGACCGCGCTGCTCATGCACAGGCGCGAGTTGGTGTCGACGTTGTTGGTGCCGATCAAGCCCTTGGCGAGCTTGTTGAAGACGTAGTAGTCCTCGGTCAGCAACTGGCCCGAGATGTAGAACGCGACCGCGTCGGGGCCGTGTTCCTGCACGATCGCCGCGAAGCGTTCGGCGAGGCGCTGCATCGTCGCGTCCCAGGCCACCGGCTGTGTCGCCTCGCCGCGCTGCAGACGCCACATCGGTTGCAGCAGCCGCTCGGTCTGGCGCACGCTCTCGGTCGCTGTGAGGTGCAGCGTCTGGCCTTTGCTGCACAGCCGGCCGAAGTTCGCGGGGTGGTCAGGGTCGCCGCGCACGCCGGTGATCTGCGCGCCCTCGCTCTCGATCACGACACCGCAGCCGACGCCGCAGTACGGGCACGTGGACCGTGTCTCCTTGCGCCCGGGGGCGAGCGACTCGGCAGCCACGAGCGGCGGCAGCATGATGCTCAGGCCGCGACCGCGTCGTCGCTGGCCAGGGTTTCGAGTTCCTTCGTGTCGAGGAACACCTGGCCCGACTC
>JANOVJ010000117.1:0-14099 GCA_031417295.1 bacterium
CTTTCTCATCACCTCGCCCGAGTCGGTCGATGTCGTCATTCCGCGCGGCGGCAAGGGGCTGATCGAGCGCATCGCGCGCGAGGCGAAGGTGCCGGTCATCAAGCACCTCGACGGCAACTGCCACGTCTATGTCGATGCGCAGGTCGATCTGGACCTTGCGCTGCGGGTGACCGACAACGCGAAGACGCAGAAGGTCAGCCCGTGCAATGCGGCCGAGTCTTTGCTGGTGCACGCCGATATCGCGCCGCGCTTCCTGCCGCGCATCGGCGCGGTGTTCGCGGCCAAGGGGGTCGAGATGCGCTGCGACGAGGCGTCTGCGGCGCTGCTGCGTGGCCTGCCGGGCGCGAAGCTGCTTTCCGCCACCGAGGCCGACTGGGCCGAGGAGTACCTGGCGCCCGTCATCAGCATCAAGATCGTGGCCGGCCTCGACGAGGTATCGCCCACATCAACCGCTACGGCTCGCACCACACCGACGCGATCCTCACCGAGCACCACCCGAGTGCGATGCGCTTCCTGCGCGAGGTCGATTCGGCGAGCGTGATGGTCAACGCCAGCACGCGCTTTGCCGACGGCTTCGAGTTCGGCCTCGGCGCCGAGATCGGCATCAGCACCGACAAGCTGCACGCCCGCGGCCCGGTCGGGCTGGAAGGCCTGACGTCGCTGAAGTGGGTCGTGTTCGGGCAGGGCGAAGTGCGCGGCTGACCGGGCCGGTGGATCAGCCTGCGCCCAGGCCGCGCACCGCCTGCGCCAGCAGCTTGCGCACGAAGCCCGCATCGACCGCCGCGTGGCCGAGCAGCGTCCTGAAAAACAGCGCGCCGTAGACCTGGTCGAGCGCGATGTCGAGATCGATGCCGGCGCGCAGTTCGCCGCCCTCGACCGCCTGCTGCAGCAAGGCCCGGCCTTCATTGCGCCGCGCGAGCACGAAGTGGTGGCGAAAGGCCTTCGCGACCTCGGTCGCCGGGTCGGCGCTGGCGATCATCGCGGTGACGTTGCGGCCGTGGCGCGACGCGAGCACGTCGGCCACCGTCAGCAACTGCTGCTCCAGCGCGGCCAGCGCGGCGGCGCTGCGGCGGCGGCGCCGCGGTGCGCCGGTGGCCGCTTCGTCGGCCGACATCAGCGCCGCCATCGTCACCGCATGGCGGTTCTCGAACCAGCGGTAGACGGTCGGCTTGCCGACCCCGGCCCGCGCGGCCACGGCTTCCATCGTCACCCCGGCCGGCCCGGCTTCGTCGAGCAGCGCGCGGGCGGCGCCCAGGATCGCGCCGCGGGTGTCGGGGTTGCGCGGCCGGCCGCGCTTGACAGACGCGGGCATTTATGGAACGCTACGTAACGTAATCATCCAAACCAGTGTAGAGGAAACCGCCATGGAAGCCAAAACCGCCCTCGACCGCCTTACCCCGTACATCGTGGTTCGCGACGCACCGCGCGCGATCGCGTTCTATGGTCGCGTCTTCGGCGCGACCGAGGACTTCCGGCTCGTCGAGCCCGGCGGCAAGGTCGGCCACGCCGAGTTGCGCATCGGCGGCGCGCTGCTGCAACTGGCCGACGAGTACCCCGATTTCGGCGCGCTGAGCCCGGCCTCGGTCGGCGGCTCGCCGGTCAGCCTGCATTTGTATGTGGACGATGTGGACGCGACGCTGGCGCTGGCCGAGGCCGAAGGCGCGACCGTGCTGCGCCAGGCCAAGGACGAGTTCTACGGCGACCGCAGCGCGCAGTTGCTCGACCCGTTCGGCCACCGCTGGCAACTCGCCACCCGGCAGACCGAAGTGACGCCGGCCGAGATGCAGCGGCGCTGGAGCGCGATGCTCGCTGGCGGCTGAACGCGCTCGAGCAAGCGCCCGGCCGCGCGTCGGTTCCGTGGGCTGCCACGGGGCGCGTGCTGCCGGGGGCCCGCCTGCCGGGCGCCAGCCCTGGGAGCGCGCAGACCGCGGCGGCACAATGCCGCGATGGGTTCACCTCTTGCCAGCGATGCGCTGGTGCTGTTTTCCGGCGGCCAGGATTCGACCGCCTGCCTGGCCTGGGCGTTGGCGCGCTACCGGCGCGTCGAGACCGTCGGCTTCGACTATGGCCAGCGCCACCGCGTCGAGCTTGAGTGCCGGCCGCGCATCGCGGGCGCACTGCGCGAAGCGTTCCCGCAGTGGTCGGCGCGGCTCGGTGCCGACCACCTGCTCGACCTGGCCTTGCTCGGCCAGATCGGCGACAGCGCGCTGACCGACACGCGCGCCATCGAGATGCAGGCCAACGGCCTGCCCAACACCTTCGTCCCCGGACGCAACCTGCTGTTCTTCACGCTGGCGGCGGCGCTGGCCTACCGGCGGGGCTTGAGCGTGCTGGTGGGCGGCATGTGCGAGACCGACTACTCGGGCTACCCCGATTGCCGCGACAACACCTTGAAGGCGCTGCAAGTGGCGGTCAGCCTCGGTCTCGACGCGCCGATGACGATCGAGACCCCGCTGATGTGGCTGACCAAGGCGCAGACCTGGGCCCTGACCGACGAACTCGGCGGCACAGCGCTCAACGCACTGGTGCTCGAACACAGCCACAGTTGCTACCTCGGCGAGCGCTCGCTGCGCCACGCCTGGGGATACGGCTGCGGCACGTGCCCGGCTTGCGATCTGCGGCGCAAGGGCTGGGAGGCGTGGGCAGCGTGACAGGCGTGACGGCCAACGAGATCGCTGCGATCGCCGCGGCTGCGGTGCTGGCGTTCTGGTTGCTGGGCGCCTACAACCGCCTGGTGCGCTTGCGCCAGGCGGTGGCGGCCGCGTTCGCGCTGCTCGACGCACAGCTGCAACAACGGCACGGCCTGCTGGCCGAGCTGGTCGAAGCTGCGGCACCGCTACCCGGCGAACCGCCCGAGGCCGTGGCTGCGGTTGACGCGGCGCGGCGCCAGGCCCGTGTGGCGGCTAACCATGCGGCGCAGCGCGCCGGCCACGCCGGCCGGCTGGCCAGCCTCGCGCTGGCCGAGCAGGTGCTGCGCACCGCGTTGACACGCCTGGTCACGCTGGTCAAGGCCCGCCAGGCACAGCAAGGCGACCCGCGGGTACGGGCGGCACTCAACAGCTTGTCGACGGCCCAGCACCGCATCTCGGCCGCCCGGCAGGCCTTCAATGCCGCGGTGCTCGACTACAACCACGCCGTTCAGCAGTTTCCGACCCGGCTGATTGCGGGGCTGCTCGGGTTTCAGATCGCCGGCAAGCTGTAGCCGCGGCGGCCGCGCGGGGCGAGCGACATTCGGGCATCATCGCCGGGCTGACCGACCGACCCCACGAGAGGAGTTCCCCATGCAAGGCGACGCCCAAGTCATCAACCACCTTCAGGCGCAACTGAAGAACGAGCTGACTGCGATCAACCAGTACTTCGTGCATTACCGCATCCTCAAGCATTGGGGGCTGGCGCGGATGGCGAAGAAGGAATACGAAGAGTCGATCGGCGAGATGAAGCACGCCGACAAGCTGATGGACCGCATCCTGATGCTCGACGGGCTGCCCAATCTGCAGGACCTGGGCAAACTGATGATCGGCGAGGACGCGCTCGAAATCCTGCGCTGCGACCTGAAGCTCGAAAGCGCGTCGCAGGCCACCGTCAAGGAGGCCATGGCCTACTGCGAAAGCGTGCGCGACTACGTCTCGCGCGACCTGTTCCAGCACATCCTCGACGACACCGAGGAACACATCGACCACCTGGAAACGCAGATCGAGCTGGCGGCCAAGGTCGGCTTGCAGAACTACCTGCAGTCGCAGATGGGCGACATGAGCTGAGGCGCACGCCCTGGTTACCCCTGCGCGAGACGGGCTATTGATCGGTACTTGAAATGCGAACGGTTCTTGTTTATGATCGCATCACGGTGGTTCCAACCCGCTGTAGCCGATCAACTCCAAGCCACCTTCGCCATCATGATTGTCTGTGTCTGCCGCCGCGTCTCCGACCGTGACATCCACCGCGCTGCGCGTGAAGGCGTCACCTCGTTCGACGAGTTGCAGTCCGAGTGCGGCGTTGGCACGGCCTGCGGCAGTTGCATCGACTGTGCGGTCGATACCTGGGCCGAGGCCTGCGAGCGCGTCGGCGCGCAACACACGGGCGCGCACCGGACGTTCGAGATCCGCGCCGTGCCGGCCTGAAGGCCACCTCCCCTCGCACGTCGCCCCGGATTGCGGCTCACGCCGAGCCGACATACAGTCGGCTCGAACCGGATGGAGCCGCGCGATGGGATCGACAAAGGATGTGCTGACAGGCGCTGCGCTGGCCTTGGCGCTGGCCGCCGCGCCAACGCTGGCGCGGGCACAGAACGCGCAACCACTGCCCGCGCAAAGCCTGGCTGCCACTTGCGCCGCCTGCCACGGCACACAGGGCCGTGCGATCGAGGGCGCCACGGTGCCGGGCCTGGCCGGGCTGCCCGCGGGCTACCTCACCGATCAGATGAAGACCTTCAAGAGCGGCGCGCGCCCGGCGACGGTAATGCACCAGATCGCCAAGGGCTACAGCGACGCGCAGATCGAGCAACTGGCGGCGTACTTCGCCGTCCAGAAGAAATGAGGCCGCCCGCAATGGATGCGCAACTTCAACGCCGTGAGGTGTTGCGGGCAGCGGCCGCGATGGCGGCCCTCGGCGGCTTGGGTCTGACCGGATGCGCCACCGCACTCCCGGCGAAAACGCGCGTGCTCGTGGTCGGCGGCGGCTACGGCGGCGCGACGGCCGCCAAATACATCCGCCTGTTCTCGGACAACAAGATCGAGGTCGTGCTGGTCGAGCCCGAGGCCGCATTCGTCTCGTGCCCGATCTCCAACCTCGTGCTCGGCGGCAGCAGGCAACTCGCCGACATCACGACGCCCTTCGACGGCCTGACGCGCAACCACGGCATCCGCGTCGTGCGCGACCGCGTGGCCTCGATCGACCCGACAAAGAAAACGGCCACGCTCGCCTCCGGCCCGAGCATCGGCTACGACAAGCTGGTGCTCTCGCCCGGCGTCGAGCTGATCTGGGACGGCGTGGCCGGGCTGCAGGCCGCCAACGCCGAAGGCCGCATCCTGCAAGCCTGGAAGGCCGGGCCGGAAACGCTCGCGCTGCGGCGCCAGCTCGAAGCCATGCCCGACGGCGGCGTCTACGTGCTCACCATCCCCGAAGCCCCGTACCGCTGCCCGCCGGGGCCGTACGAGCGGGCGTGCCAGGTGGCGAGCTACTTCAAGGCCGCGAAACCACGCTCGAAGGTGCTGGTGCTCGACGCCAACCCGGATGTCACTTCCAAGCCGGCGCTGTTCAAGAAGGTCTGGGCCGAGCAGTACAAGGGGTTGGTGGAGTACCGGCCGCAGCACAAGGCGGTCGCGGTGGATGCCCGCACCGGCACAGTCAAGTTCGAAGTCCAGGAAGACGTGAAGGGCGACGTGCTCAACGTGCTGCCACCGATGCGCGCCGGCGCGATTGCGGTCCAGACCGGGCTCGCCAACTCCAACGCGCGCTGGTGCAACGTGAACTGGCTGAACTTCGAATCGACCGCGGCCAAGGACATCCATGTCCTCGGCGACTCGATCCAGATCGCCCCGGCCATGCCCAAGAGCGGCCACATGGCCAACGGCCACGCCAAGGTCGCGGCGGCGGCGATCGTGGCTGAACTGAGCGGCCTGCCCGTCAACCCGGCGCCGATGCTCACCAACACCTGCTACAGCTTCACCGACGCAACGAACGTGATCCACGTCGCCAGCGTCCACGAGTACGTGGCGGCGGAGAAAACGTTCAAGGTGGTGGCCGGCTCCGGCGGCGTCTCGCTCGGGCCGAGCGAACAGGAAGGCCTCTACGCCTGGAACTGGGCCCGGACGATCTGGGCCGACAGCCTCACGTGACTCGCCGCCACCTTGCTGCGCGCGGTCTCGGCCGCATCGAATGCCGAGGCGGCGAGCGCAACCCCCGGGAATCCTGAATGGCCGACGACACTTCCTCCGACAGTGCTCGCCCCGGCAGCGCGCGCAACGATCCCGGGGCGCCTGCCGAGCCGCCCCGCGCCGCCGCCCCGGTCGATCTGCGCAGCGGTTCGCTGCTGCTGCTGGCGATCCTGGCCGGGGTGTTCATGCTCCACTGGGCGCAGGCGGTGTTCATCCCGCTGATGCTGGGGGTGATGCTCAGCGTCGCCTTGTCGCCGATCGTCGACGGGATGGAGCGCTGGCACCTGCCGCGCGTGCTCGGCGCGGCGTTGCTGGTGTTCGGCGCGCTGGCCGGCACGGTCGCGAGCGTGTACTCGCTCGCCGACGACGCCGCCGCGTTGATCGAGACCCTGCCCGAAGCGGCGCACAAGGTGCGCGATTCGCTGCAGGAGCGGCTGGGCGGTGCGCCAGGGCCGCTGGAGAAGGTGCAGCAGGCCGCGACCGAGATCGAGCGCGCGACACATGCCGAGGCAAGCGCCCCCGCGCGCACCGCGGGCGTGGCGCGGGTGCGGATCGAGCGGCCCGAGTTCAGCCTGCGCGACTACCTGTGGAGCGGCACCCTCGGCCTGGCCGGCGCGGCGGGGCAGACGATCGTGGTCGCTTTCATCACCTATTTCCTGCTCGTCTCGGGCAAGACCTTCCGCCGCAAGATGGTCCGCATCACCGGGCCCACGTTCAGCCGCCGGAAGATCACGGTCCAGGCCATGGACGAGATCACGAAGCAGATCCAGCTCTACCTGCTGGTGCAGTTGTTCACCAGCTTGGTGGTTGGCGTGGCGAGCTGGCTGGCGTTCTGGTGGATCGGCCTGAACCACGCCGCGGTCTGGGGCATCGTGGCCGGCGTGCTCGACCTGGTGCCTTACATCGGGCTGATCGTCGTCGGCGGGGCCACCGGGCTGGTCGGCTTCCTGCAGTTCGGCACGCTGGAGATGGCGCTCGTGATCAGCGGCGCCTCGGCCGTGATCCATGCCATCGAGTCCTACCTGCTCACGCCCTGGCTCACCAGCCATGCGAGCCGGATGAACCCGGTGGCGGTGTTCGTCGGCGTGCTGGCCTGGGGCTGGCTGTGGGGCATCTGGGGCCTGCTGCTGGGGGTGCCGATCCTGTTGGTCGTGAAGGCGGTGTGCGACCGGGTCGATGACTTGAAGCCGATCGGTGAGTTGCTGGGGTCTTGAGCCGGCCTCCCCCCGGGCCGCCCCAAGAGAGGCGTGCGCCCCTCGGGGGCAGCGAGTGAAGCGAGCTTGGGGTCGTCCTCAGCCCTGGCCCATGACCGAGGCGGTGGCGACGAGTTCCTCGAACAGCGCCATCGAGACCTCGCCGGAGACCGCGTAGGGATCAAGCGTCGCGGTCTCGGAGTATTTCAGCAGCAGCGCAGGGTTGATGCGCGCCAGGTTGACCTGGCCCATCGCCCAGCCGGCGAAGCGCCGCTCGCTGATTTCCTCGTAGTTGAGCAGCACCACGTCGATGTGGCGGGGGTCGGTGGCGATGCGGTTGTAGAGCTGGCTGACCGTGGCGCGCCCGCCTTCGAGCACTTGCAGAAAAATGCCCCCGGAAAAACACAGCACGCCGGTCACACCCAGGCCCGGGTTGTTGGCCTTCGATTGCTTGAGGATGGTGCCCAGCGCATCGGCGTCAACCGATGCCGCGGCGCGGCTGGCGTAGAGAAGGCGAACGAGCATGGTCAGGGCCTCAGGTTTTCTTGCTCAACAACGAAAGAAACTCGCGCCGCAGGTTGGCGTCTTTCAGGAAAGCGCCGCGCATCACGCTGTTGGTCATCATCGACTCATCGTCCTTGACGCCACGCCAGTGCATGCAGAAGTGGTCGGCCTCCATCACGATACCCAAGCCGTCGGGTTTGACGCGCTCCTGCAATTCATTGGCCAGCATCGTGACCGCCTCTTCCTGGATCTGCGGCCGGCTCATGATCCATTCGCAGATGCGGGCGTACTTCGACAGGCCGATCAGGTTCGAGTGCTCGTTGGGCAGGATGCCGATCCAGACCTTGCCGAGAATCGGGCACAGGTGGTGCGAGCACGCGCTGCGCACCTTCACCGGGCCGACGATCATCAGCTCGTTCAGGCGCGACACGTTGGGGAACTCGGTCACGCTCGGGATCGGCACGTAGCGGCCGCGAAACACTTGCGTCAGGAACATCTTGGCCACGCGCTTGGCCGTCTCGTGGGTGTTGTGGTCGCTGCTGGTGTCGATCACCAGTGCTTCCAGCACCTCCTGCATCCGGGCCTCGACCTCGGCCTTCAGCTCGTCAAGCTCGCCCTCACGAATGTGGTCGGCGATGTTGTCATTGGCGTGGTAGCGGCAGTCGGCGCCGACCAGCCGGTAGCGAATGCGCTCCGACGCCGGCAGGCGCGTCAGCTCTTCCTCAGTGCGCAAGATCGGCGGCGTGGGCAAGCGGGTTGTCTGGGCTGGCATGGGCTACCTCGAAAGTCGGCCGAAGGCCAGAGGGTACCGCAGCCCGATTGACCCGGCGTTGCCATGGGTCGGCCTCGGGTCTGCCTCGGGAAGGCTGCCGGGCTTTGGGTCGGGTCGGGCCAGGCCCAAAGCCCGACAGCCTCCTACACTTGCCACAGTGTCCGATATTCCATCCGCGCCCGGCGGTGCCCGGTCTTTGCCGCTGGCGCAATTGCTGTCCCACACCGCCGACGCGTTGCAGGCGGTGCGCGCCGGGCGTTCACTGACCGACGCGCTGGCGCAGGTCGAGGCTGCCGCCCGGCCGGGAACGCAGGCGCTGGCCTTTCACGTGATGCGCTGGCTGGGCAGCGCGCAGGCGCTGCGCGAACGCCTGGCACCTCGGCCTCCCGCGCCGCCGGTGGACGCCCTGCTCACCTGTGCGCTGGCGCTGCTGTGGCCCGCCGGCCCGCCGCCGTACGCCGAGCACACGCTGGTCGACCAGGCGGTGCTGGCGGCTCGCTTGCGTGGTCATGGTGGCCGCGGCGGGCGCGACAGCGCGCCCTTCGTCAACGCCGTGCTCAGGCGCTTTCTGCGCGAGCGCGAAGCCCTGCTCGCCGCGCTGGCCGACAACCCGGCGGCGCAGTGGAACCACCCGCCGTGGTGGATCGCCCGCGTGCGCGGCGACTGGCCGGCGCAGTGGCAGGCCCTGCTCGAGGCCGACAACCGGCACCCGCCGCTGACGCTGCGCGTCAACGCCCGGCGCAGCGATGTGGCCACGTTCGTCGCCCAGCTCGCGCTGCAAGGCATCGCAGCGCGGGCGCTGGGGGCCCACGCAGTGCAGCTCGAACAGCCTCGGCCCGTACTTCAGATTCCCGGCTTTGCCGAGGGCGAGGTCTCGGTGCAGGACGCGGCCGCGCAGCGCGCGGCGGCCTTGCTGATCGGCCCCGGAGTGAAGCCCGGCGCGCGGGTGCTTGACGCCTGCGCCGCCCCCGGCGGCAAGACCGCCCATTTGCTGGAGCTGGCCGATCTCGACGTGCTGGCCCTCGACAACGACCCGGCTCGGCTGGCCAAGGTCGCCGAGACGCTGGCCCGGCTCGGCCTGCACGCCCGGCTGCGGGCCGGCGACGCCGGCGACCCGGCCGCCTGGTGGGACGGGCTGCCCTTCGACGCCATCCTGCTCGACGCGCCCTGCAGCGCCTCGGGCGTCGTGCGTCGCCATCCCGACGTGCGCTGGCTGCGACGCGCCGCCGACATCGGCAAGCTGCAGAAGACGCAGGCGCGACTGCTCGATGCCCTTTGGCCGCTGCTCGCGCCCGGCGGGCGCCTGCTCTATTGCACCTGCTCGCTGTTCAGGGCCGAAGGCCAGGGCCAGATCGACGCATTTTTGCAACGCCATCGCGGCATCGGCCGGCCGCAGCTGTTGCCATCGCCCGGGCACCTGCTGCCGCTGCCCGACAATGACGCCGAGGGCGAGGCACCCGCCGAAGTGGCGCCGCCCGACGGCTTCTTCTATGCGTTGCTCGAAAAGGCCCTGCGCTGAAACTGACCCCGGCTCTTACGTTGGCGCCACCGCTCCCGGGTCGCGGCCGTACGCGCTCGGCCCGGTGGTTGTGGCTGGGCCTGTGGCTCGCCGCGCTGTTCTCGCTGCTCTGGCCAGGCCCCGGCCAAGCCGAGTCGGTCGAGCTGACAACGTTCAACGTGGTGCGCAATGACGAGGGCGTGCTGCTGAGCTTCACCGCCAATTTCGAGCTGCCGCACAGCGTCGAAGACGCGCTGGTGCGCGGCGTACCGCTGTACTTCGAGGCCGAGGCGACGCTGCTCCAGTCGCGTTGGTACTGGCGCGACAAGCGCATCGCCCGGGCTGTGCGCAGCTGGCGCCTGACCTATCAGCCGCTGACGCGCATGTACCGCGTCAGCACCGGCGGCCTGAACCAGAACTTCGAGACCCTGGCCGAGGCCCTGGATTTGCTGCGCCGCAGCTCGCGCTGGAAGATCGCCGAGCCGGGGCAGGTGGATGCGGAGGCGCAGAACTACGTCGAGTTCAGCTACCGCCTGGACACCAGCCTGCTGCCGCGCCCGATGCAGATCGGCATCGGCGGCGAGGCGGCGTGGTCGCTGTCGGTCGAGCGCACCCAGCGCCTCAACTAGATGAGGCCGCAAGCTCACTTCGTTCGCTGCCCCCGAGGGGCGCGTCAGTGCCTGCTGGCGGCCGTGCGGCACTGACATGACGTTCTCAGCCCGGCTTGCCGACATGACCCAGGTGAACCGCTGGGGCTGGATGGTCTCGCTGGTCGCCCTCACGGCCGCCGGGCTGGTGCTGTTCTTCCTGCTATCGATCGCCACCGGCAACCGGGTCGCCTACGAGAGCTACTACGTCTGGCTGTTCTGGGTCAACGTGGTCGTCGCGCTGCTGCTGCTGGTGGTGATCCTGGTCTCGGTGGTGCGGCTGCAGTTGCGCGTGCGCGGCGGCAAGTTCGGCAGCCGGCTGCTGCTGCGGCTGGTCGGCATCTTCGCCTTCGTCGGCGTGGTGCCGGGGGTGCTGATCTACACCGTCTCGTACCAGTTCGTCTCGCGCAGCATCGAGAGCTGGTTCGACGTCAAGGTCGAGGGCGCGCTCGACGCCGGCCTGAACCTGGGCCGCGACACGATCGAGGCGCAGGTGAAGGAGCTCGGCGCGAAGACGCTGCTGGCCGCCGAGCGCCTGGGCGAAGGCGCCGCGCCGATCCAGCCGCTGGCCCTGGAGCGGCTGCGCGAGCAGCTCTCGGCGCGCGACGTGGCGATCGTCGGCGCGAGCGGGCAGATCGTGCTGGCCGCCGGCGGCGTGTCGAACGCGCTGACACCCGACCGCCCGACGCCGAACCTGCTGCGCGAAGCCCGCGGCGCGCGCGTTGCGACCCGGCTCGAAGGCCTGGACGACGAGGCCGGCGCAGGCGGCGCCAGCGCGGCACGGGTGCGCGCGCTGGCGTTGATTCCCAGCAACAACTTCGCCTTGAGCGAGCAAGACCGCTTCCTGCTCGTGACGCAGGCCGTGCCACCGCGCCTGGCCGCCAACGCGCTGGCGGTGCAGGCCGCGTACCGCGAATACCAGCAGCGCGCGCTGGCACGCGAGGGGCTGCGGCGGATGTACATCGGCACGCTGACGCTGGCGCTGATCCTGGCCGTGTTCGGTGCGCTGCTGCTCGCGGTGGCGCTGGGCAACCAGCTCGCGCAGCCGATGCTGATGCTCGCCGAAGGCGTGCGCCAGGTGGCGCAGGGCGACCTGACGCCGAAGCCGGTGTTCGGCTCCAAAGACGAGCTCGGCGGGCTGACGCGCTCGTTCGCCGACATGACCGCGCAGCTCTCGGACGCGCGCGCGCTGGTGCAGCGCAGCGTGGTCCAGGTCGAAGGCGCGCGGGCCAACCTGCAGACGATCCTCGACAACCTGACCGCCGGCGTGATCGTGTTCGACCGCAACGGCCTGATCGACACCGTGAACCCGGGCGCAACCCGCATCCTGCGCCTGCCCTTGTCGGCCTACCGTGGGCGGCGGCTCGCCGAGGTGCCGGGGCTGGCAGGCTTCGCCGAATCGGTCGCCGCGCGCTTCGCCTCGCAGGCCGCCAGCCGCGAGCCCGGCGAGCGCGACCAGTGGCAGGACGCGTTCGAGCTGCAAACCGCCCCCGAGCGCGAAAAGCTGACCCTGCTCGTGCGCGGCGCCGACATGCCGCAGGACGCACAGCTGATGGTCTTCGACGACATCAGCGAAGTCGTCTCGGCGCAGCGTGCCGAGGCCTGGAGCGAAGTCGCGCGGCGGCTTGCGCATGAGATCAAGAACCCGCTGACGCCGATCCAGCTCTCGGCCGAGCGCATCGCGCACCGGCTCACGCCCAAGCTCGCCGAAGCCACCGACCAGGCGCTGCTGACGCGCTCGGTCGAGACCATCGTCAACCAGGTCCAGGCGATGAAGCAGCTCGTCAACGAGTTCCGCGACTACGCGCGGCTGCCTGCGGCGCAACTGAAACCACTCGACCTGAACGAGTTGGTGAGCGACGTGCTGGCCCTCTACGCCACGGCGCAAGAGGCGGGCCAGCTGCGCGCCGAATGCGCGCACGAGTTGCCGGCCATCGTCGGCGACGCGACGCAGTTGCGCCAGGTGATCCACAACCTGGTGCAGAACGCGCTCGACGCCGTGGCCGAGCGGCCCGACGGCCTGGTGCGCGTGCAAACCGAGGCGGCGCGCAACGAGAAAGGCGAGTTGCGCGCGGTGCGCCTGCTGGTGATCGACAACGGCCCCGGCTTCAGCGACAAGGTGCTCAAGCGCGCGTTCGAGCCCTATGTCACGACCAAGACCAAGGGCACCGGCCTCGGTCTCGCGGTGGTCAAGAAAATCGCCGACGAGCACGGCGCGCGCATCCGCATCGCCAACCTGGCCGCACACAGCGGCAGCGAGCCCGACACACCGCCCGGCACGCCGAGTTCGCGCGGCGCGCAAGTTTCGCTATCATTTTCCAACTTCCCTCCGCTCGATCGCCCCGTTGCAACCGCAGCAGCCGATACCGCGCGGGCGCATTGAGCATCCATGGCCACCATCCTCGTTGTTGACGACGAACTCGGCATTCGCGCCCTGCTGTCGGAAATCCTGACCGACGAAGGCCACAGCGTCGAGCTGGCCGAGAACGCGGTCGAGGCCCGGGCCTGCCGCGAGCGCCAGCGGCCCGATCTGGTGTTGCTCGACATCTGGATGCCTGACGTCGACGGCATCACGCTGCTCAAGGAGTGGGCCGCCACGGCGCAGCTCACGATGCCGGTGGTGATGATGTCGGGCCACGGCACGATCGACACCGCCGTTGAAGCCATCAAGTTCGGGGCGATGGCGTTCCTGGAAAAGCCGATCACGCTGCAAAAGCTGCTGCGCGCCGTCGAGCAGGCGCTGGCCAAGCCGGCGCCTCGCAACGAGCTTCCATTGCATGCCGCGCGCAGCGAGCCCGCGCCCGGAAGCGACGGCACGTTCGGCGGTAGCGCGGTGCTGGGCCTCGCGCCGCCGCCGCTCGGGCCGCAGGCGGAGCAGAGCTTCGCGCTCGACCGCCCGCTGCGCGAAGCGCGAGACGCCTTCGAGAAGAGCTACTTCGAGTTCCACCTCGCGAAGGAAAACGGCAGCATGACCCGCGTGGCCGAGAAGACCGGGCTGGAGCGCACCCACCTCTACCGCAAGCAGAAGCAGCTTGGTGTGGACCTGACGCGCAACAAGCGCAACTGAGGGCGCGCCCGGTTCCTGGGCCACGAGAGACGGGAAGCGGCGCGGCTATACTCCGCAGCTTCGGCCTGGTAGCTCAGTTGGTAGAGCAGCGGATTGAAAATCCGCGTGTCGGTGGTTCGATTCCGCCCCAGGCCACCAAGTTACTGCTTCAGGGAATCCCAAGATGTCCCAGAGCGTCCCTGAATTTCAAATCAGCCCTTGAGAATCAACGCTCTGGGGCTTTTTCATGCTCAACCGGTTTCATGAAACCCCTGGGGTTCTTCCCTTCCGTGGCGTGTCCGCGCCGGCGAGAGATTGCCGCGACGCCCGCGACACTGGCTTCACCGGAGCGAAGCCGATCACGCTCGAACAGTTCGTTTCGGCGTGTCCAGGGTCACGCCAGTCGATGTCGGGCTGCGCGCTTTGCGAGGGCTCGGTTCCTCGCTGCCGAACAGTTCGAACACCACGCCGCGGAGCCAGCGATTGCCCGGTGAACGGTGGTACTTGGCGTGCCAGAAGACGTTGATGGCCACGTCGGGCAGCGTGGCCGGATGCGGGACTTCGAC